>JBDSBN010000151.1:0-8432 GCA_039921585.1 Ginsengibacter sp.
CAGTTCAAACTCAGCTTTATCTTCTGATGGTCTGAAAAGAGCGCAAGATTTAAAAGATACTCTTACTTCCAGGAAAATTGATTTAATATATGTTTCCACTTTCCTCCGGACGCAGCAAACCGCCCAAGCAACCGCAACAGCAAAAGGTCTCTCTTTAAATATTTATAGTCCAGATATTACTGCAGGTTTTATAGCGCGATTAAAAAAAATGAAAAGGAAGAAATTGCTTGTGGTCGGACATTCTGATACAGTTCCTGATATTCTACAGGGCCTTAGTCAGCAATCGGTTGCCCCTATTCCAGGCAACGATTTTGATAATTTGTATATCATCACCGTACGTCATTTCTTTGGTGCCCGCCGCTCACTTTCGCACATAACTTATGGAAGGCCTTCACCGTGACAGAACTCAATCCTTTGTTGGAGTTCTCGACAACAATCTGCCCTTCCGTTACTCCTTAAGATCCTGCGAATGGTGTCCCAAAAATTCCAACGGCAAGTTCTGCCCAAATAAGAAGAAATAAACATAAAATGCCTCCGCAGATGAAAATTTTGTTTTTGGTACTTTTCACTTTTCTCATAACAAGTTCGCATAAGAAACCTGTTCCAAAAAGTAGAATTCCCATTACTACAAAATCGCCCGGAGACCAATTGACTTCATCCGTAAACTGCATAGCAATAAAAGGGATTGTCAACAGAACGGCGATTGCTGTTAAAATAATGATGAGTCTCTTGTTTTTCATTTTCGTAATTGATTGATGAATCCGACAAAAGGTACCCTTTTTGGGACATTAAAAAGTGTTTTTTATTCCTTATTCTCTGACAATGCTTTCACTTTCTCTAAGGCTTTTGGGAAATTTTGATCATAAAATTTTGCATGATCCGGTGTAAGGTCTACTTCTGCAGTAAGCGTTGTTATTTTATCAGATGCTTTTAAAATGTAATTTTCAAATGCTCCTGTCCATTTTTCTGTAGCCTCATCAATAGGCTGCTCTTCCAGATTTATAATTTCGCCAATATGCTGAAAATATACGTTTTCATTTGGTGTAAGAAATGCCACATCTGAATACATGCCACTACCATCAGCACTTAAGAAATGAATTCTGCTGCCCTTTTTGATTTCTCCTTTAATGTATAACCCGGGAGATAGTTCACTTGTCCATTGGCGATAAGTTTCATCATTGAATAATACATTCCAAACTTTTTCAGCACTTGCTTGAATGTCGACCTTGTAGATGTGTTTACGCACGCCATACATATAATTTTTCAGTACAGCCATAAAGCCATCCCAGCCCAACTGATAGTTTTCCGGAGCAAATTCTGCTCCTGCATCGGCAAAGTTTTCTGTGCCTTCATGTTGCAAAGTGACATTCGTTTGTCCACCTTCTTCTTCTAAAATCCAGGTTACAATACTTTCGCCCTTGCTCAATTCCGGGTGTGTCCACGTGTGAGAAAATTTTTTACCCGGAACAATTTCTTTGATCTCGCATCGATGATGGAATTGTTTTGCATCTCCCGGTTCATAAAAATTAAAAACAGCACCCTCTTTGAATTCAAAATCAGGAATGTCAAAATACCATTCCTTCATTTTATTTTTTTGGGTGAGCGCTTCCCAAATTTTAGAAGCAGGTTCTTTGATGTGTATTTTGGAAAGGATCATTTGGGTTCTGTTTTTGTTTTTAAAAATATCATGACGATTGAAGTAGTTATTAAACCCATGATCAGGGCAAATACAGAAGATTGAACTGCGTAATTTTTGTAATTAAAATTTGCTTCGGCCTCTGCAGTTGTGGTGTAATAGCCCAATTCCACAGACCGTTTAATCACATTTGGGAAATATTCCGGAGTAATCACATAAGAGATAATCCATTGAGTCAACGGACTGAATAATGCAATAATAACCGTTACGATGATTCCTGAAATTACCCCTTGTTTGTAGGTGATTCTTCCTCCATAATCATTTCGTTTTTTATCCCTTAGAGCCAAAACATACACCCAAATTGCAGGTATAGCGAAAAGGTTTGTCAGGTATAAGTGGTAATCGATGTATTTGCCATGCAAACCGCTTACTTTTTCCAGAACCATCCAGACCAAAGTCATTGCAATAAATATAAAGGCCCATTTGATTTCCGTTTTTCTATTTTTCATTTTGATATTATTTGTACTTGTCATTAAGCCCTTTCCCTTCGAGAACCAGGGCAGTCATTTTTTGCAATCGCTTAAGCTTGGTAGCCTCCTGTTTTGCTTCATTTAAAAAGAGGATGTATTCCTTTTGCTTTCCGGGCGTTAGTTGCTTGAATGCTGTTTTAAAAGGTTCATCAGATTTAAAAGCATCAAGCAGGACTGGAGGTTCGGGTATTGGGGCAAACTTTTCAGGTTTTATTTTCAATCCCTTCTTTTCTATTTCAATTGCTTCGTTAATATACGCTAAAATCTTCTTTTCATCAATCTCATCCACAGAAGTAAATCGCCACTGCCGGAGAGATTTTGTTTTTCCTTCTGAAGCATTCACTAACACCTTATATTTATCTTCAAGGAATACTCCATTATAAAACCAAAGACTAAAATAATTTCTGAACCCGCCATAACTTACGACGTTTTTGCCATTCCAAGTAAAAACTTTAGCTCCCCATTTTATACTCTCATTTAAAGGAGTCTTTTTAATGATTGAGGCCAATATAGAAAGTTCATTTGCCCATTGCTTATTGTCTTGCATTATTCTTTAATGATTTTTTTAAACACCAAATTGTTGTAAGTGATGATCCAAATGTTTGTAAAATAGAATATTCCATTCTTTGCTGGTCATACTTCCAAATGACATATTATCCTTTCCCTCAAAATGATTCTCACCTAGTAGTTGCACTTTCTTAATATTAGAAACCAGTTTATGTTTTTCTTCTTCGAAATTTCTTTTATTAATAATCAGAAAATCCGGTGAGGTGCGGCTATTTCTCTTATATGGTTGTTCACCTACAACAAACTTTTTGACAAAAGTTTTCAGCAAAAACTTTTTCACGGGTCCGGGACGCTTATATTTTTCGGGTTCAAAAACAAATGAGTAGGCTACATTGCAATGGGCCAACATTTGGTCTGCATTCATTTTGCCCCATTGTGGCACTTTGTCTGGATCCAATTGGTTGATGCGGTCAATCACTTCATGGGCTTCTTTAGAAGTAAATAAATTTTTCATTTAGTTTGTTATTAAAGCGTGATGCAGTAGTTTTTAATGGGTACTATTTTATAAATATAGGTAGTTTGATTGATACTTTTCGGGTAAGGACTAAATGTTTGATTAGGTGAATTTCTTTAAAAATTCTGTTTGAAGAACTTAATTATTTACATGGGGAAACCAGGAAAGAACAGGATTTAAAATGAGCTCACTGGAACTACAGTTTTGAATAATAATCTGTAAATTGGATTTCGGTTTTGTTACATAAAATACGAATGTCTAATCACCATAAAGTTTAAAAAGCAGCAATTATATGATGAAAGTAGTTATCTGCATAGTGCTTTTTTTTCTCTCTGCCTGTCAAACTAAAATGGATCAGGCCGGGTTTTATTTTCCGCCGGAATGGGAAGAGCAAACATCTGTTTGGCTTGGTTGGAGTGCAGATTCTACTATTCAGGATGTTCAACTTCAAATGGCAAAAGCTTTGGAAGGAAATGTCGGTTTAACCATTCTTTCCCGTTCAGATAGTTTGCTAAAAGTAGCTTTGAATCAGTTTGCCAAACGGGGTATAGATACGGCTCATATCGTAAAAGTCGTCCATTATATTCCGAATTTATTTATCAGGGATGCAGGCCCAAGGTTTTTAAAAAACAAAAAGAATGAATTCGCTATTGCAGATTTTGCCTGGAATAATTATGGCTATCCTTCCTCTTTTCAAAATTATCAATTTAGCAATGAACGCGGGGAGCAGGATAATACGCTTGCTAATCAAAATAATTGGAAGGTTATTTCCTCCCATGTTGTCATAGAGGGCGGCGCTATTGATGTAAGTTCCGATATGCTTATATGCTTCAAAGAAACAGCCGTTCAGCGTAATCCGGGATTATCACTTTCTGAAATTGAACAAGAATATTTACGAGTATATGGGAAGAAAAAAATGCTTTGGCTAAACCGGATGCCGTTTATAGATAAAGTGGGAGAGGGGCCCAAGGCCGGCAACTACTTTGGGTATGGGGCTAACGGTCATACAGATGAGTTTGTGCGGTTTGCTAATGATAGTACAATTTTGATTGGTCTGATTGATTCGACGGAAAAGAATTCTGACCCGGTGAGTAAAGCTGACTATGAAATATTAAAGGAGAATTATCAGATTCTTCTCAATGCAACAGATGTTCAGGGTAAACCGTTTCGAATCATTACCTTACCGGTTCCTTCTTACTCGCTATTTACAGAAGAGGAAACCCTTACTGCTTTCATAAAAAATGATGGCGATGGTAAAGTTTTTTTTCAAAATTTTAAAGTTGGCGAAAAGATAAAATGGCTGCCTGCGGTGAGTTATTTAAATTTCTTTATTTCAAATAAGGTTGTACTTGTTGCCAAATATTGGGAAAAAGATTTGCCTGAATCTGAAAGATTGAAAGATGAAAAGGTGAAAATAATTTTACAAGAGTTATTTCCGGAACGTAAAATTATTCAAATAAATCCGATAGCTCTTAATAGAAATGGCGGCGGTATGCATTGTGCCACACAGCAACAGCCGAAATGATTTTTGTATTCCCTGCTGGTTCATAAATTTTCAACAACCAATTTGCACGCATTATTTGCTTAAAGTTTTTACAAGGGGTGCAAAGAAGGTGTGGAGGATAGATTTCCGATAATATTTGACTCTGTTTAAATTATAAATCACCAGTTTTGTAAAAAAAAATGATGCTAACAAATATTCATCCGAAACTACCCATGCGGGATAAAGCCGCCACCAGGGATTATTATTTGAACAAATTGGATTTTCACGAATTTGGGAGCGCTGACTTTGATGGATATTTAATGGTAGAAAAGGACAACATACAAATTCATTTTTTTGAATTCAGAGATCTTGATCCAAAAGAAAATTATGGACAAGTTTATATCCGGACAGATAACATCGACAATCTTTATCAGTCACTTTTGAATAAGAATATACCCATTCATCCTGCAGGACATTTGGAGGAAAAACCTTGGGGACAGAAAGAGTTTTCTTTGCTTGATCCCGACAATAATTTATTGACCTTTGGACAGGAATTGTAATCAAATAATATAGTGCGTAAATGGTATATGCCTTTCATATTGCATGTGTTTATGCAGAATCTTAATGAAATCATAACATTGGCTTAATATAGAGTTAACATAGATGACGCATTTTTGCATTCAAAATTAAGTATGAGCGGAAAGCAATTGCAAAACATCAGATTTAATACCCTTACAGGATTCTTCCTGCTTATATTCTTTTTTTTTACCTCTTTTGTTCAGGCTCAGGATTCAACTAAAATTAAAGAAGAATTTAAACCTTCGGGAAAAGTATGGGGTTACACTTTTGGTGATTATGCCTTTAAAACTCATGGTGACTCGGCTAAAAGAGGCAATCTTCAATATTCCCGACTCGATAAAAATTACCAGTCTTTCAATATTCGTCGTGTATATCTGGGATATGATTATCAGTTTGCACCAAATGTTTCATCCCAAATAATTCTGGCTCACGAATCTTCCTTCGAGGCGGAACCCACAGGTGGCAACGTACTACCGGATAAATATAGAGGGGTTTATATCAAAGCGATGAACATCCGGTTTAATGATATTATTCCACGGGCAACGATCGTAGCCGGACAACAATCCACTACTACTTTTTCTACCTTTAGTGAAGGGTACTGGGGCTATCGCTCTATTGAAAAAACGATAGCAGATATGCGCAGCATTTCCAGCTCTACAGATCTTGGTGTTGGCGTGTTTGGTAAAATAGGTGAGGAGGAAAATCTAGGTTATGATGTATTGATCGGAAATAGCAATGGTGCAAAATTTGAAACGGATAAATTCAAAAAAATATATACTTCCCTTTATGCACTTTTTCTGGATAAGAAATTGGTGGTGCAAGGAAATTTTGAACATGATAGAAAAGAGCTTGAACCGCTCCGCAGAGATATTTCTACATTTAAAGTATTTGTTGGATACAAAACGTCAAAAACCACAATTGGTATAGACGCTTTTAAGCAGCTTCAAACGAATCAATCTGCATTTACAAGAGGCATTGCTCCTTCAGTAGATACGGTTTTTGCCGATGCAGAAGTAGAGGGCATCTCTTTATTTGTTAACCGCGAGATTTCCGGAGATAAATTACGTGCTTTTGCCCGGTTTGATATCTATAATCCGGATGCCGATTTTACAAATAGCCGAAATTATGTTTCCGGATATAATACCAATAAAGAATATTTTGCCACTGTTGGTTTGGATTTCAGCCCATACAAAAATGTGCACATCATGCCCAATATCTGGTTTAACCAATACAATAATAAGCGTTCAGATGTAGGTGGTTCATTAAAAAAGGACCACGACCTCGTAGGGAGAATCACACTCTATTATACCTTTAATAAATAATTAAAAATAAAAACCATTCACCAACTATAAATACTATGAAAATTATTAAACATTTTTTACCCTTTCTAGCCATCAGTTTTGGTCTGATTTCCTGTGGAGGTGGCAATGCCAATCAGGCGAATACAGAGGATTCTCCAAAAAATGGGATCATTGGAGCAGGTGCTACCTTTCCTTATCCTTTTTATTCTAAAATATTTGATGTTTACAATAAAGAAACCGGCCTGAAGGTGAATTACCAATCCATTGGTTCAGGTGGAGGTATCAAACAATTGCAAAATAAAACAGTGGATTTCGGAGCGACAGATGCCCCAATGAATGAGGAGGAAATGAAAACATCTCCTGCAGAAATTCTGCATATTCCAACGAGTTTGGGAGCAGTTGTCGTTACTTATAATTTACCTGGAAATCCTATTTTAAAATTTACACCGGAAGTACTTGCAGATATCTTTTTAGGAAAAATAAAAAGATGGAACGCTCCGGAAATTAAAGCCTCCAACCCGGAAGCAAATTTGCCTGACCTGGCGATTTCTGTTGTTCACCGGTCAGATGGTAGCGGAACGACGTTTATATTCTCTGATTACTTATCGAAAGTGAGTGCTGATTGGAATGTAAAACCAGGTGCAGGAAAATCACTGAACTGGCCTACAGGGTTAGGAGCAAAAGGAAATGAAGGGGTTAGTGGTTTGGTTAAACAAATGCCGGGAAGCGTTGGCTACGTAGAATTGGTTTATGCTATTCAAAATAAAATGCCAGCTGCCATGTTGAAAAACAAATCCGGGAATTTTGTTGCAGCCAGTCTGCAATCAACAAGTGCCGCGGCCGACATTGATTTGCCTGCAGATATGAGGGTTTCTCTGACGAATACAGAAGCAGCACAAGGTTATCCGATCAGCAGCTTTACTTATTTGTTATTATACAAAAATCAGTCTTATGATAAGCGAACTGAAACGTCCGCAAAAGCAACTCTGCAATTGATCAATTATATCATTCACGATGGGCAGCAATATGCCAAAGAACTAGGATATGCTCCATTACCTCAAGCAGCTATTAAAAAAGCAGAAGCAATCCTTCAATCGGTCACCTACCAGGATCAGCCGATGCAGTTTTAATTAAGCGACAACTTATTTTGTAACTATGGAAACGAATTATGATACCCTCAATAAATTATAAGGCCAAAGGAATCAATCTAAAGGAAAAGCTGTTCAAAAGGTCTCTGACGCTTTCCGCACTCATTGTAGTTGTGATTCTCGTAGCCATCTTTTTTACCTTGCTAATTAATTCTCTTCCCACGCTTAAAGCCCTGGGAATTGATTTCTTTTTTGATAGAACGTGGGACCCGGTAGCGGATGAGTATGGAGCACTGCCATTTTTAGCAGGAACCTTGCTTACAAGTTTTCTGGCCTTATTAATCTCCACGCCTTTCTCCATTGCTATCGCCATTTTTCTTGGAGAATATTTTAAAAAAGGACCTGTAGCAGAAATCTTTAAAAACGTTATTGATCTGTTGGCAGGTATTCCTTCCGTGATCTATGGATTTTGGGGATTATTTGTGTTAGTTCCATTGGTGCGTGTTTTTCAATTAAAACTTGGAATACCCCCTTATGGTGTGGGTATTTTTACCTCCTCGCTGGTTCTTGCCATTATGATCCTGCCTTTTTCTGTGTCTTTATCCCGGCAGGTAATTACTATGGTTCCGAATCATTTAAAGGAAGCAGCCTATTCCCTTGGTGCTACCCGTTTCGAAGTGATCATGAAGATCATCATTCCTTATACCAGATCCGGTTTGTTTGCCGGATTGTTGCTCGCATTGGGCAGGGCATTGGGCGAAACAATGGCCGTAACGATGCTTATAGGAAATAGG
>JBDSBN010000152.1:0-3778 GCA_039921585.1 Ginsengibacter sp.
CTGAAATTCCCAGTATCGCTATTAACAAAATAATTAAAGCCACTCTAATATCCCTGAAAAGGAATAAAATCACCAGAAAAACAAGTAAACTTGATATTGCCAAAATTACTAACAGCTCTTTAAAGGAGCGCTGTTGTTCGCTGTAAGAACCGCCATAAACAATCGTATAGCCTTTTGAAAGAGATACTTTTTGGCTGATCTCTTTTTGTATTTCTTTCATAGCACTGCCTAAGTCTCTATTGTCGAGCCGGCTGGTCACAACAGCCATGCTTTGTAAATTCTCTCGATCCAGCTCAGTATCACCCTCACTTAGTGAGAGGGTTGCAAATTCTGCAATCGGCTTTGTTTTTCCTCCAGGGAGAAAAATGGAACTGTTTTTTAAATTAGAAATGCTTAAGCGATTGCTGTTCGGATAAATTAAGCGAATGGGCCTTAAATCAAATTGATCAAAAATATTTCCTGCGATAACTCCATCAAGATCAGCCTGCATTTGCCTCTGGAAATTTTCTGGAGAAATATTGTATTGAGCAAGTTTATTGAAGTCCGGATGAACAATTAACGACGGGCCAGCACTTACAATTCCATCAAAAAAATCAGCAGTCCCTTTAATTGCACCAACAATACCACTTACTTGTTTCGCGTATTCATGTAGTTTTTTTTGATCGGGACCGAAAATCTTAATTTCAATCGGCTGAACGGAACTCATTAAATCCCCAAGCATGTCGCCAATAACCTGACCGAAATCGATTCTCAATGCTGGTTGAGACTCTTCAATGGACTTTCTTATTTCATCAATAACTTCATTGGTTGTTTTCTTCCTGTTTTTCTTTAGTTGGATTAAATAGTCTCCACGATTGGGTTCCGTTATAAAGAAGCCCATTTGGGTGCCGGTTCTTCGGCTATACGCTTGCATTTCGGGGATCTTAACAATTCCTTTTTCCACTTCTTTTAGAATTCGATCCGTTTCTTCCAAAGTGGTTCCCGGTGGCGAATCATAATCCAATACAATACTGCCTTCATCCATTTCGGGAAGAAAACCGGTTTGGAGTTTTGGTAATATGAGAACAATGGCGATGATTAAAATCACCATAAAAAAAATACTGAAGAGGGGTTTTGAAACAAAATAACCTACCCACTTTCGCTCCTTCACTTCATGTTTGATGGTTTTATTAGGCGTCTTATTCCCTGAAAGAACAAGATATACAACAGGTAAAAGTAACCAAGTAGCTAAAAAGGAACACATCAAGGTGATGATCATGGTGTCGGTCATGACCTTAAAATAGGCGCCGGCTACTCCCGTCATTAAAACAAAAGGAAGAAATATAACGATGGTACTGATGGAGGAACCGACCATTCCTTTAAATAAATAATGGATGGCTTTTTGGATAATCGTTTTTATGGACTCATCGGGCTCGTGCTCTTGAACACGGTGGATTTGTTCAATGATCACAATAGCATCATCTATGATTAAGCCAATAGCTGCTGCAATGGCTCCTAAAGTCATGATGTTGATGGTCTGGCCAATAGAATACAATACCAATAGGGTTAAGCCTAGTGTTATGGGAATGGTTATTAGGATCGTCAAACTAGCTTTCCATGATCTCAAAAAAAGTATTGCAACCACTATTGCTAAAGTCAAACCAATTAATAAGCTATCAGTAACACTTTTAACGGCATCATTAACAAAGTCTGCTTGCACATAATAGGGTTGGATATCAATATCTGGGGGAAGACTTTTTATCAATTCTGCTAGCTTATTTTCCATTCTCGTCGAAAGGTCAATCAGATTGGTATTGGGCTGTTTAATAACAGCAATTAGAATGCTTTCTCTCCCGTTTGCATTTACTTTTATGAATTCCTTTGCTTCATGGATTTCTATTTTTCCGATGTCTTTTAATTGAGTGATCCTTTTGCCGTCATTTTTGATCACCACGTCCTCCAATTGCTTTTTATCGGTCAACTGAGCGTCGGTCAAGCTTAAATAAGATAAGCGATAATCTGATAAATACCCATTGGAACGTACAAAATTGGTGGCAATAAGCGCTTGATTGACGGTTTCTTGATCCAAAGCGAGCCTGCTCATGTTTTCGTGATCAAGTATTACACAGTACTCTTTTGATTTTCCTCCAATAATGCGTACATCGCTCGTGCCTTCCACTTGAGATAGAAAAGGCTTAATTGTATACAAAGCCAATTGCTTCAACTCTATTGGACTACGCGTATTGCTAATCAAAGAATAGCCAATAACCGGTAGGGTAGAGGGATTCATTTTTTCTATCGTGAGTTGAATATCTGCGGGAAGAAGATTTCTAATTTGATTGATTTTAGATTCAATTTGCTGTTGACTAAGGTTAATATCAGCTTTCCAATCCATAAAAGCGGATATTTCACAACTCCCTCTGCTCGTTGTGCTTCGGATCATGATGAGATGCGGAACTTGTTTTATCGCATTTTCTAAAGGTCTGGTTACTGAAACCGTCATTTGTCCAACAGGCTGTTGACCTGCGTCCGCAATGATTTTTATTTTAGGAAACGTGATTTCAGGAAATAATGCCGTTTGCATTTTTGAATAAGCAAACCAGCCTCCCGCCAAAATCATCGCTATGATAACAATCAATGGAGTTTTATAAGTGCTATAAAAGAATTTCTTCATCACTTTAGGGCTTGACTATTCTTTACAATAACTTTAGCTGTATCTGCAAGGCCGTAATTTCCTGTCAATAGGATTTTATCCTGATTGGTGAATGTTGGAGAAAGTATCTCCACCTGGTTACTTGATTCGATTCCTTTTTTTACCGGAACCTTTATCGCTGTCGAATCATTTATAAGTTTCATTACCCAAAAGTTCTGTTGACTTGCGTCTGAAAGAACGGCCTCTTTCGCGATAGATGGATTTTGGGCAATTTTTTTCACCAAAGTCACTCTAGCAATTAAATTCTCAGGGATGGTTAGTGATGAAGGAATTTTTATCAATACTTTCTGAGTTTGTGAAATAGAATCTAGGCTTGGTAATCTCTGAGAAATGACTCCTTTTACGATTGTACTATCGGGTAAAACTAAATCCACTATCTTGTTTTTACTGAACAATTGATTGTATTCATAAGGCAAATTCATAATAAAACCAAAGCTGTTTAGGCTAGCGATCTCAGCCAGTATTTCACCATCTTGTACATAATCCCCATTTAGATGATTTAGTTTTGTGATGTATCCATCCGAAGGACTTCTAATCGAATTTATTCCTGTAAAATGAAAGGACGGATCGAGGTTGTTTATTGTATTTCCAAGACTCTCCGCTTCCTTTGTTTTTAACGTAAAAATCGTTTGTCCTTTTCTCACTCGATCTCCTAAAGAGATAGCAGAAGATTGGATGTATCCATTAGTAGTGGCTTTAACACTCGATTTTAATAGATAAGAAGAAATGGCATTAAAGGATATTTCTTCTTTGATATGAACTGAATCCGGTGAGGTGATGGTTACTGGAGTAGCTGCGGACGATAACAAATTCCCAGTGTCTATAGCGCTTTTATTCTGTTTGCAAGAAAAAAGCACGATAGTCAAGAGAATAAAGATACTATAGGGAGCTTTTTTCATATTTATTTCAGTAAAAGATGATTCAATTGATTGATGAGAAGCAGACGATTGCTTTGGTTGAGGACTGCCGAGCTTCTTAGGTTCAAGTAATTGTTAATCGAAAGTAAGTAGTCAGTCATTCTTACATCTCCGCTTCTAAGTTGTAATGAATTTGCCATGACTAGTGTTTTTGAGAACTCCATTTGTT
>JBDSBN010000153.1:0-5579 GCA_039921585.1 Ginsengibacter sp.
ACCGGAGAAGAAGAAGGAACGGGGCTCGGTATGTGGTTTGTGAGATCAATTGTTGAAGAAAACGACGGGAAGGTAACATTATTATATCCGGAAATTGGATTTGGTTTGAAAGTTACATTTCCCGTTAAATATAAAAGATAGATTATGTATAAGATATTATTTATTGATGAAGAAAATGACACTTTGCAGGACTTTGAGGAGTTTGTTGATAAATCAACTTCAAAAGCTAGTATAGAACCAATTACTATGCTTCCATTAGCGGAGTTAGATGATATGGTAGAAAAAATCATTAAGATTTCTCCGGATGCTGTTATTTCAGATTATAGACTTAATGAACTTAAAACAGATATTAAATATACTATAAAATACAACGGTGTTGAATTAGTTGAAGAATTTCGATCAATTCGAAACCATTTTCCTTGTTTTGTTTTAACAGCTGTTGACGACGAAGCCGTTAATAGTAGTGATGATGTAAACATCGTTTATGTTAAAAATTTACTATATAATAAAGAGGAAGGTAATGCAAAGGCAGGATTTTTAGAAAGAGTTATCAGTCAAATAGAGCATTATAAATCGAGAATTAAAAATTCACAAACTGAATTAGCAGAATTAATTGAGATTAGAAAAAAGGGAGAAGCTGACATTTCAATTGAAAACAGAATTATTGAGCTTGATGATTTCTTAGAAAGAACGATAGACGGAAAGAGTGTGATTCCCGCAGAATTTAAAACGCTTACGAATTCTAATAGACTTGATAAAATCCTAAACAAGGTAGACCAGTTGTTAAAAAAAATAGAGGAAGATGGCAAGAAATTTTAGACAGAATAGTCCTAAAAGAACTTGCACAAAAACTTATGCGAGTTATAGGAGTTATAAACCTTTCTTGGCTACGGACTTTAATTCAAGATGTGGTTATACTGATTGCCCGGACTTTTGGTTTGGAGGTAAAAACACGTTTCATATAGACCACTTCAAACCATTTTCTAAAAATCCTGCTTTGGCAACAGATTACAAAAATTTGGTTTATTGTTGTTCCTATGTCAATATATTAAAATCATATGATGAAGGAGATTATTTAGACCCTTGTGATATTGATTTTAACGATCACTTTGAACGAGATAGTGATGGTTCTATTATACCAAAAGATAACTCTAAAGAAGCAAAATATATGTTTTCGAAATTACAATTAAACTTATCAAGGTATAAGTTCATTTGGAAATTAGATGAAATTTGGACAAGACTCTTGCAACTTCAAGAACAAATTAATGACCCTAAAAATTTTAAAATAAAAAATGATTTAAAAATAATTCATAGTGAATTAGCTGAAGAATTTACAATCTATTTAAAATATCTAAAATCAGCCCAGTAATTTGAAAAAAGAAATTTTTAAATATCTTGAATCATACTCTGCACTTCCAAAAGAAGTGGACAAAATCATTGTGTCTGCTTTTATTGAAATCAATGATTTACAGTTAATAAACAATCGGCTTTTAAGAAACTATTTAATCTCAAAGAGAAAATCAGCAAAAAGAGAAAAGTTGTTACAGTTTATTGAGATTGTACGAAGTGAAATTGAAACTTTTGACATTGAAAAACTAATCGAACTATTTGAGTTTGTTATTTCTCCTTCAGATAGAATAATTAACGGTGCAATATATACTCCTTCAGAAATCAGGCAATATATTACTGGGCAATCTTTTCGCAGAGAGGGTAGAATCGCAGATGCTAAAATAGCAGATATTGCGTGTGGTTGCTCCGGATTTTTATATACTGCAGCCAAAGAATTAAAAAGAAGAACAGGCAATAATTACCAATATATTTTTCAAAATCAGATTTTTGGCTTAGATATTCAAGAATATTCGATTACCCGTAGTAAATTGTTATTGAGTTTGTTGGCATTGGCCGAAGGAGAGGATGTAGAAGAGTTTCATTTCAATTTACATCAGGGAGATGCTTTAATTTTTAGGTGGGAGGATTATTATAAAAATTTTGAAGGTTTCCAAATTATTGTCGGAAACCCACCTTATGTTGCAGCAAGAAATTTAGATTTAGTAGCTAAAGAGAATATTAAGAACTGGGAAGTTAGTAGATCTGGTAATCCGGATCTTTACATCCCTTTTTTCCAAATAGGCTATGAAAACCTTGCAGAAAACGGTATTCTTGGATATATTACAATGAATACTTTTTTCAAAAGCTTAAATGGTAGAGCATTAAGAAACTATTTTGAAGAAAACAAAGCTAGAATAAGGATTATTGATTTTGGCACACTCCAGATTTTTAAGTCAAAGAGTACTTATACCTGTATCTGTTTTGTTGAAAAATCGAAACAAAATTATATCGAATATTATAAGTCGACAGAAAAAGAGTTGCCAACTAATAAAAATCAATATAGCAGAATCAATTATCGAAATCTTGATGCAAAAAAAGGTTGGAACTTGAATGATAATGAAGTTATATCCCGGATTGAAGCTATTGGAAAGCCATTTGGAGAAAGATTTAAAACAAGACATGGTATTGCTACATTGAAAAATGACATTTACATTTTCAAACCAGTAGCAGAAGATGATGACTTTTTTTATCTTCAGAATGGGAAGGTATATCCAATAGAAAAAGGCATATGTAAAAATATTCTGAACTCAAATAAATTGAGTAGATTTATTGATTTTGATGCAGTAAAAGAAAAAATTCTATTTCCATATAATGGTGAGGTAAAACCAAAAGTTATTGATGAAGCTTTATTAAGAGAACAGTTTCCACGAGCATTTTAGTATCTACAGGTAAAAAGAATGATTTTAGCTGAAAGGGATAAGGGGAAAGGAAGCTACGAAGAATGGTTTGCATTTGGAAGAACCCAATCTTTAGAAAAAGTAAGGAATAAAATGTTTTTCCCCAAGTTTTCTGATAAAATTCCAAGCTATTTAATCAGTAATGATGATGATTTGTTATTTTACAATGGTCAAGCAATTATAGGCCATTCGGACGAAGAGATGCAATTGGTACGGAAGGTTTTAGAATCACGTTTATTCTGGTATTATATAAAAACCACAAGTAAGCCCTACTCGTCAGAATATTATTCATTAGATAGGACATATATTAAAAATTTTGGTATTCCTGATTTCACAAAAGAGGATGTTGCTTTCCTCATTAATGAGTCCAATAAAAATGTTATTGATGCTTTTTTAGAAGATTATTACGGAGTTTCATTATCTGAAAAATCTTTCCAATCAGATTAATAGGGTAACGAATTGCAGAAAGGAAACTGAATAAAATGATTTAGGAAAATACCTACTAATTTTAGAAATAAGGAATGTCAAGCGAAACCGATTAGTGATTTTAAGTTTTGGTAATCTGAGCTTTGCATTACTGAATTTGAACTAGGTTTAAATTAATTGAATAATATTTAACAATTAATTTGTTTTATCCAAAAGTATTATCTATCCTTGTAATCACACTGAAGATCTACCACACTTTTGAATTTGTAAGATTTTGTTTTTGATGCATTTATGAACAGGCACCAAATTATCCCTGGGCATGAAGAGCTATCAGGTAATAAATTAAACCAAACTAATTGTGGTAAGAAACATTCTTTGTCTTTTAAGCTTTCTGTTTATATGCGATGCCGCTCTGGCACAGCAGAAGGATACCACATCACCCATTGATATTCTCGAGAAAATAACTTCCCATTTTTTTAATAAGACAGAGAAAAAGTTCTATGCTCTAAATCAGAAGTTAGCCCGGCAAAACCGGAAATATTTAAAACGTCTTCAACGGCAGGAAATCCGGTTATTGAACAAATTATCTGAAAGGGATTCTTCCTTTCTTAAAAATGGAACGATTGCTTCCGTAAATGAGCATTACGAATCCATTTTGCAAACGATTAATTCCCCGGAAGAAATGTTGCAAAATACAGAATTGCTTCAATACAATTCCTATATAGACACGCTTGGTACGTCCCTATCTTTTCTCAAACAATATCAGGGTCTTGCTGAAAAAATCAAGCAACCTGCCGCATCGCTTAATAATCTTAAAAGCAGTTTCAATGAAACAGAAAAGGTAAAGGCTTTTATAGAGGAGCGAAAGCAGCAAATGAAAGCACTTTTACCTTCTACAAATGTGCTTCCTTCCGGATTAAAAAAGGATTTTGAAAAAATAAACAAAACAGCCTGGTATTACAAAGCCCAGGTAGAAGAATACAAAAACATCTTAAAGGATCCGCAAAAGATAGAAGCGACCACCATAAAAATGCTAAATAAGCTTCCTGCCTTTCAAAGTTTTATGCAGCAAAACAGTCAATTAGCGTCACTTTTTGCTTTGCCGCAAAACTATGGAACTACTGCAAGTCTCTCCGGACTTCAAACCCGCAGCTCTGTGCAGCAAATGATTCAAACCCGGATAGCTGCCGGTGGCTCCGGCGCAATGCAGCAGGTACAACAAAACCTATCGCAGGCCCATGCGGAAATCAATAAACTCAAAGATAATTTAAACAAATTGGGAGAAAGCGGCGGTGATCCTGACATGCCGGATTTTAGGCCAAATTCTCAAAAAATAAAATCCTTTTTAAAAAGACTGGAGTATGGTTTTGATGTGGATTTTGGTAAAAATAACTCCTTGATGCCCGGAACAGCAATGATTGGGGCGAATCTGGGTTATAAACTTTCGGACAAATTTGTTACAGGTGTTGGCTTGGGATATAATTTAGGGTTGGGGAGCATTCAGCACATAAGTTTAAGTCACCAGGGTGTAAACCTAATAAGTTTCCTGGACTGGAAGCCTTTTGGCTCGGGTAAATCTGGTTTTCTCAACAGTTTATGGATCAGCGGCGGTTATGAAATGAACCATAACGCAGGCTTTAAAAAGATAAGGCAATTACAAAAATACAATGTGTGGCAAAGAAATGCCTTATTAGGTATAAGTAAAAAGTATAGTATCAACAAAAAGATGAAAGGTGAAATGAAGTTGTTATATGATTTTTTGCATAGAGACCATGTGCCGGTGAGTAGGGCGGTGGTGTGGAGGGTGGGGTATAGCTTGTAGGAAAGGATTCAGTAGTCTGATATAAAATAATACCCATTCAGCGTGAAGTGTTTAAATTGGAAAATTAATGTGATTGTAGGTATTTTAAAAAAGAAATTAGAATAGTATTTCGTGAAATAAATAATTGCAATATGTACTGTCAAAACTTCCTGAATATTATTGTTATTATCCTAAGATTTAGCAAGGCTATATTTTTATTATTAATTTTTTTCTCAGTTGGCTTCATTCCTTTATTAAATGGGCAGGGGATCCGGGATTACAATGCCTCAATACAGACCCCAGGTGTAGCAACTTTAGGCTTATTTAATGAGATGCCTGTTTCTTTATTTACTGGATTACCAAAAGTAGAAGTACCACTTTATATTGTTAAACAAGGTGATCTGACAGTGCCTTTAGGTTTAAATTATCATGCCAGTGGATTCAGGCCCGATTTAAAACCCGGAATAATCGCACCCAATTGGGCATTCACTGCCGGAGGAGTCATTCAGCGGATCGTAAAGGATAGGCCGGATGATTTAAACTATACGATTAAGGATGCTGATCCC
>JBDSBN010000154.1:0-11091 GCA_039921585.1 Ginsengibacter sp.
ATGGCCGCAAGAGTAAGCGGATGTTCTGTGCAGGATTTTTTTGATAAATTGTCATTTTTAGGTTTTCAAATAGATGGTGTGAGTGTGCAGGTGGATGAATTGAAAACTCATCTGCCGGCTTTTTTTATTTCCCTAAAACCGGAGCAGATTCGTGAATTGGATGTGCGACCGATCATAGATGCAAATAATGATCCGTTGCCACTGATTATAAAAATGGTCCGAAATTTACAGGTGGGCTCCACATTAAAAATTATCAACTTCTTTGAGCCTACTCCCTTGTTGGCATTATTGGAAAAACAGGGATTTGAATATTTTGCAGATACAGTTGACAAGGATTTAGTCGAAACGTATTTTTATAAAAAAAGTGAAATAGAAGTTGATGTGGATTTAAATTCAGGTGAAGGATGGAACGATTACCTGGAAAAATATAAGAATCATTTAGAAACGATCGATGTCCGAAATCTTCCAATGCCACAACCGATGCTTACCATATTAAAAGCAATAGAAAAATTGCCGGCGGATAAGGCCCTGTTTGTTTATCATAAAAAAGTACCTGTTTTTTTACTGCCTGAATTAAAAGAGAAGAAGTTTGATTTCAGAATAAAAGAGATCAGCGAGGGGCAGGTTCAACTTTTAATATTTAAAGAGTAATATGTTACCTGCTTCCCCAAACCAAAGTCTTACGAGAAATACATCTCATAATCTGGTGCTTCCGTTTTATATATATGCGGCTATTTCTTTCCTGGCGGGTACAGTCTTTTTGTTCTTTTCTTCTTCTGCTATGATGCAGTATTATTTTCATCCTCAAACGCTTGCCATCACGCATATTATGGCCCTTGGTTGGGGAACCATGATGATTTTTGGAGCAAGCCATCAATTGGTGCCGGTACTCATTGAAAGGAAGATTTTCAGCGAACAATTGGGGTATATTGCTTTCGTGCTTGCAGGGGTTGGTATTCCCTTACTGGTGTACGGATTTTATTATTTCCATTTTGGATGGCAGGCAAAATGGGGAGCAATTCTAATTAATGTCTCTATCCTTGTTTATCTTGTAAACATGGCTGTTAGTATGGCGAAAAGCAAAAAGGAAAATGTACATGCAGTGTATGTATTTACAGGAACACTTTGGTTGTTTTTAACGACACTTTTAGGTCTTCTTCTGGTATATAATTTTACGCAGAATATATTGTCGATGGATTCTCTTCATTATTTACCCTTACATGCCCATCTTGGAATCGCGGGTTGGTTTTTATTGCTGATAATGGGAGTAGGTTCCCGATTAATACCCATGTTTTTTATTTCAAAATATGATAACACGAAAACTCTTTGGTGGATTTATGGATTGATAAATATTGCTTTGATCATTTTTCTTGTTGAGTTTCTGTCTAGTTATCACCCGATATTAAATTTTCTGCCCGTGATAATGGTTCTGGTAGCGATTCTTTTATTTGGCAGATTTTGTTTCAAATGTTATAAAGATCGATTAAGAAGAAAAGTAGATGAACCATTGCAAATGTCTATGCTGTCTACCTTATTGATGGCTGTTCCAATGGTATTTCTCATTGTAATCATATTATGGAATGCCTTTTATGCTGAGAATTCATCTCTGATTCTGACTTATGGGTTTTGTATATTTTTTGGATGGATAACAGCGGTAATTTTCGGGATGACATTCAAAACACTTCCATTTATATTGTGGAATAAGAAGTATCAGAAGAAAATGGGTACGGGCAAAACCCCGAATCCTAAAGAGCTTTTCAGTACAAAAGTGTTTAAGGGAATGACAGGTTTTTATATTTCAGGATTTGTGCTTTTTATTACGGGAATTCTTTTTGCAAATATTTATATAATACAATTTGCAGCTTTTTTGTTGATTGTAACTGCCTTTCTGTATAACATGAATGTATTTAAAATGATTTTTCATAAACCTGAAAATCGTGAATGAAATAACGAATAATGAAGTTAAATGTGCCAGGGCACTGGAATGTCTGGCAGATGTTTTAGATCCTGAAATAGGACTGAATGTGGTAGATCTTGGATTAATCTATCAGTTGGATTTTGATGATGCTCAGAGGGTCGTATATTGCACCATGACTTTGACCACCCGTTTTTGCCCAATGGGCGAATCTATTCAAAGCGGTGTAGTCGGGGCATTAAATAAAGCTTATCCGGGTTATTCTGCTGATTTAAATGTAGTTTATAATCCACCCTGGAATGCGGAAAGAATTTCTCCGCGGGGGCGTGACTTTTTAAATAGATAAATATGCTGAGTAAAACATGCAAGACCGGGATAAAAGCTGTGGTTTATCTCTGTTCGAAATTTGAAAACAATGAAAATGCGTCCATTAAAGAAGTGGCAGAATATATTGGAGCAAATGAGCATACTGTAGGGAAAGTACTTCAAACTCTGGTTAAGCAAAATATAATTAATAGTGTAAAGGGACCCTCAGGTGGGTTTCATATCACAACAGAACAACAACTTTTACCCATTATTAGAATTGTTGAAGCAATTGATGGTAGAGAGATTTTTATAAGTTGTGGACTTGGATTAAGTAAATGCTCTGCCTCACATCCATGTCCGATTCATAATGATTATAAAAAAGCAAGAGACGTATTTGAAAAACTTTTTAGAGAAAAAAGAGTGAAAGATCTCTGTATGCCCATCAATGAAGGAGTCGCTTATTTAATCGGGTAAGGAAGTGTTTGAATTTGAAGTTTAAAATCCAAACCCAATCAACCTGACACCTGATACCTGATACCTGAATCCTACCCCTACATAAACCCATAATCCAAAACTCTTCTTGCATATTGTTTGTTATCAAAAATCCACGTTACCTCGTAGCTGCCTGAATTATCTCTGGAGAATAGATAAAAGTAAATCCGATTTCCATCCGGGGATTTATAAATAGCATTGGTTGTTTTTCGGACTCCCTTATCAGAATAAGTCAAGTTTAAATTATACAGATCTGAATAAGCAACGGGTGGAACCACAATGGTATCTCCATCTATTATTAAAGTCACATCACTAATATAGGTTTTTGGAACAAAACCATAATTGCCATAATACGGTTTTCTGTCAATTCTGATCAGGTACTTATCATCATAATCAAGACGACGGCCTTCTTCGGAAAAAGGAGCGGTTTTTACAGATGCTTTAATTCCCTCTCCCTCAAAATTCATGAAATCATTGCCAAATTCCGTATAGGATATTTTTTGTAGTGGCGTAGTTCCTACGCTTTCGCTGATGCCGCTCAGCGCAAATGTAGCGACTTCCGTTCTCAGACTTTTAGGTTGTAATCGCTTAAAAGATTCTCTGTTACGGCGGGTGTCTGTATAGCCAAGGTCTGTCATCTGAGCAAACAAATGACCTGACGATGGAAGGATAATTATCAGTGAAATAAAGAAAATGAAAGTGCGCATGTTTACCACGTTTATATTGGAATTATTTATAGATGTTTCAGGTTGTTCTTAATTGCCGGATAAAATAATCAGCCGGCAAGTTTAGTCAGCCCACACGATTCAGAATTAATATGCATAGGTTCAAATTTAAAAAAAAAGAACTGTTTATGATTATAATTAACGTTATGTAAGCAGCTTATCCAAACAATCAGAGGACTAAAATTAATTGCTTGTATTATTTAAAAATGATTTGACATCTGCAAGCGGAATACTTCCTTTATTTACTTTGATTTGAAATTTGGGAGCAGAGGTTTTCATATCAATGGTAAAATTGAGATTGAACGGCTGCCCTCCGATCTTTAAATCCATACTATCTGTATGTAATTCCATCAGTTGCTTATCATATAGCAAATCAAAGTTCCCTTCCACTTTTTGATTTTTTAAAATACCGTTGGAGCCAGGTGCGAAAAGCAATTTGTTAATGATTAAACGTGCCTTCACTGTAAACATAGTAGAGGAATCACTATCATTGATCTTAACCGCCAGTTTTTCTGTGTGAAAGTCATAGAGTTTTTGTTTTTGGCCATCATCGATTGTTACGTCTACATCTTTCAGAACAACATTTTTTAAAACTAATTTAGAAATTATTCCGGAGGTATTTGTACCTGCGGTATCCTCTTTTGGTTTAAATAAATATCCATTTGAATATCCTGTGGAGTCTGTATAAACATAGAAATTTGCCTGATCTATCTCGACTCCTTTTACTGAAAATCTCTTTTGAAGAATAGTGAAAACATCAAAATATACAAACACATCTTTTCCCTTAAAAAATGGTTTTTGATGAGTGTGAAATTGCTCGTCAATGACTTCAACATTGTTTAAAAAAACAGATATCCTGGGAAACTTTTTAAAAAAGCTTAAGCCAATATCACCTATTGTCACTTGCCCGTTAATTTCCGTCTCTATTTTATTTGTTGCCTTGGTTAATATTTCTTCTTTATGAATATGTATATAAACAATCAGAAACACGTACCCTGCAAGAAGTAGAGCTAGTATTGAAAATATTACTTTTAAACTTTTTTTTATGAACTTATTCAATTGGGTAGCAGATTTGATTTTTGAAGATAATGTAATTCATATGACAAGAGATACTTTTGAGGCAATGCTGATAATCTTTTAACGTAATCTGATGTTTCGGATGAGTCTGTCTTTATTTATGATATCCAACAAATCTACTTATAATTCAATGACGATCAGCCGATTCCGGATAAAATCAATCAGCCGGACTGTTCACAAATTACCTTAAATTTCTTTCAGCGAGTCTTCTTGGTTTTTTGAAAAGTCAGATACCATATTAAGATTAAACGAAAGTTTGGGGGATATATTTTCTATTCTCCCGACATGCAAAGAACCCCGGAAATAGGATGTTTATTTACCAATTTTAAATTCCTTATTTTGCGACCTAACCAAATTTATTTTAAACACTATGTCGGCAAAAATTACAGTAAGAAACAATGGATCTATTTTAATCGAAGGAGACTTTGAAATAGTTGATAAAGACGGAAAAGTATATGGTCTTGGCGGTCGTGATTTAGTATCTATTTGTCGTTGCGGAAGATCTCAAAACAAACCGTTTTGCGATGGGGCCCACAAAGGACATTTTGAACATGAAGCAATCGCTTTTGATCTGCCAGAGAAAAAGCCGGTTATTTAGAAACTAAGGTATCTAATACCACTCTCATATCTTTACTTTCAGATTTAGCTTTCTTCTTGAAGTAACCGCGAAGCAGGAAATTGTGTTGAAGAGCTTCTAAATTCTCATCCAATTTCTTGCTCGCTTCCTCAAGATTATTTAATGTCCCTTTTATTTTTTCAGCAGACTGACGATCGCTCAATAGCATACCTAAAGGCGCATTCTTATCTTTCAGTCCTTCGTTCAAGGTGTATCCCGCTGTTTTTAAATTATTAATTGCTGTCTTCGAAGAGTCAGCTACTGCCTGAAGACTGGCAACTGTATGGCGTAATCGGTTAAATATCATTGTATCCGTTACAAGATCATTAGCCAGATTGCCTTTTGAATTTAATTTGTTTGTGTAAGAAGTTACATTCGCAGTCAAACTTTCCAGGTTTTTTGCTGATTTTTGAAGCATTAATGTCGTAGCATTTATTTGGTCTGCCATCGTTTCATCCGATAATAGTTTCCCGATCGATCCCTTACCTTCTGCAATTCGGTTGGTAATTATTTTTAAATCGTTGGTGATCTCCAGGAAATTGTCGTTGTTTTTTGACAAAGTATTCATCATGTCGTCGGTGCTTAAAAGACTATCTGCCTGAAGGATATCTCCATCTTCAATCTCATCCATTTTCAGGCTTCCACCATATATCTCAATGATTTTATTTCCTATCAATCCATCGGTACTCAATTTCGCTTTGGCGTCTTTTCTGATATATTGACGTGCATCTTTAGAAATATTCATATCAACTTCTACATGTCCCTTACCGGTGATGTACACTTTTTTAATGGTGCCCACTTTTACACCGGAAAACCAAATATTGTTCCCTTTTTGGAGTCCATTCACATTATCAAAAAAGGCTGTAACGGTGATGGATTTATCAAATGTTTTGCGTTGGCTTCCGAGTGTAAGGATGGTTAAAACCATAATTACCACTCCTATAAGTACAAATATTCCCACAATCACTGAACGGTTATTATTAGTAGACCTCATTTTATTAAATTTTATTTTTTTGGCCAAGAATGTTTTTTAAACAGCAACCTCTTGCACCCTTATTTTTATCGATTCTTTAATTAACAAAATTGTACTCATAGAAATCCTGAATTCTTTCATCTTCGCTGGCGAAAACTTCGTCAAAAGTACCTTGTTTTAAAAATTTTCCATCAAATAACATCGCCACTCTGTCCCCGGTCATTTTAGCGCAGGTAAGATCGTGGGTGATAATAATGGAAGTGGTATTGAATTTTGATTTTACATGGTTGATTAGTTCATTAATATCAATACAGGTAATTGGGTCCAACCCGGAAGTGGGTTCATCGTATAACATGATTTTAGGTCTTAAAATCAACGTGCGTGCAATCCCGATTCTTTTTCTTTGTCCGCCTGAAAGTTCAGAAGGCATTTGATCAATAGTTTGAAGTAATCCGACGTCATCTAAAACAGATTCAATTTCTCTTGTTACCTCACCCCTTGTCAATTGTTTTTTGTTTCGTACGAGTGGGAAAGCTAAGTTTTCTCTGACTGTCATACTATCATAGAGAGCACTATGCTGGAAGGAAAATCCGATTTCTAAACGTAGTTTTTGCAAATCGCGGTGCTTTAAATCATTTACATCCTTTCCCAACACCTGAACAATTCCTTTATCCTGGGTAAGTAATCCGCTAATGATTTTTATTAATACAGATTTTCCGGTACCCGAACGACCTAGTACCACAACATTTTCCTCATCGTACACATCAAGATTGATGCCCTGTAATACATGGTTGTCGCCAAAAGATTTGTATAAATCCTGAATGTGAATAATTTTTTTTCTACCGTTTGATTTATCCATATTAACGATACCTGTTTATAATTTGAACGATAAGAATCTCTTCAATAAAAATTAAAAACATAGAAAGCACCACAGCTCCATTTGCTGCTTTTCCTACACCTTCTGTTCCATTTTTGGCGTTAAATCCTTTATAGCAGCCTACTATTCCAATAGTGAATCCAAAAATTGCACTCTTGAATATCGAAGAAAAAATATCCAGGAAAGAGATTTTGTCGAAGGCAGCTTGTAGAAAAGCCACAAAACTGGTCATTTCATTTTGATGAACATTCAGATAAGCACCCATCATTGCGACAAAGCCGGTATACGCCATTAATAGAGGAATCATTAACGTAGTCGCAATGACTCTGCTTACTACCAAAAATTTAAATGGATTGATGGCCGAAACTTCCATGGCATCAATTTGTTCTGTTACTTTCATAGATCCCAACTCCGCACCCATATTAGAACCAACCTTGCCCGCACAAATTAAAGCAGTGACCAATGGAGCAAGAGCTCTGATGATGGCAATGGCCACAAGGGAAGGAATCCAGGAAGAAGCTCCGAATTCCTCAAGAGATGGACGGGATTGTTTTGTAAATACCAATCCGGTAATAAAACCTGTAAGTGTAATTAAAAAGAGAGATTTATATCCAACTTCATAACACTGCCTGATAATTTCTTTAAATTCATATGGGGGTTTAAATAACTCTTTAAAAAATCGAATAAAGAATTGAAAGCCTGCGTTGAATTCTATAAAAAAACGATCAATTTTTTTGGTCAGCAGATATTTTTGTTTGGGTTGTACATTCATCTTATTCCAGTTTCCCTTTTTCTGATTCAATTTTTTGTTCGATACGCAAAGATGGCACCAAGAACTAAAATAAACTAAACAAATTATGTTTCTGATGGAGAAAGTACGATGGTAACGAAGGTTTATACTGAAAAAATAACTTTTTTAGCAACATTTGAAGAGTGATGATATAGATATATGATAATGATTTGCTGATATGAAACTGTCCCAAAAATTGATCATTGGTCGGAATTTATTTAACCTGATCGGTTTTCAACCGTTGAATTCTATTCTTCATAATTTGAAAGCAGGGAGATACAGACTATACAGTTAATCAATTCATCTAAAATGTGTTAAGGGAGCAACTTTTTATTGTTGAACTAATTATCGTCCGGATAAATCTGTACACCATTTGATAATATAAAAGAAAACCCGAGAATTATTTTTATAAGAGAGGTGTTTTTCCGGTTTCATGCGTTATATTTGACGCTCACCAGGATTTTTATAAGACAATGTTTAATTTAATACTATTTGGCCCCCCGGGAAGTGGGAAAGGTACTCAGTCAGAAAAACTCGTTTCAAAATATAACTTAAAGCACGTTTCTACAGGTGATTTATTAAGAAGTGAAATTGCTAAACAATCTCCGCTTGGAATAGAGGCTAAGATATTGATGGACATGGGTAGTCTTGTTCCTGACCATGTTGTGATCGGAATGATCGATGATAATCTCGAAGAATTTAAAGGTTCTGCCGGGTTTTTGTATGATGGGTTTCCCCGTACAGCAGTTCAGGCAGATGCTTTGGATAAATTGCTGGAGAAAAAGAACAGTTGCATTGATGTGATGATTGCCATGGAAGTGAGCGAGGAAGAACTGGTTGGCCGGTTAGTGAAACGCGGAGAAACAAGTGGTCGTTCGGATGATAATAATGAGCAGGTAATTCGTGCGAGGCTGGTTGAATATAGAAATAAAACCGCCGCTGTAGCTGACCATTATAGAAAAGTAAACAGAGCAATTGTTATAAATGGTGAAGGCGATATTGATGAAGTCTTTGAAAGACTTTGTGTGGTTATAGATGATTTAAAAGTAAAAGAGAACTGCTAAATATCCGCCAGGATTTTTTATTCATTTTACTTCCCAATATTTTTTCTTTCAAATTTTGATAAAATATATTTCCCGAATATTTCAGGGAAATATATTTTTTACTCCCTTCCTGAAACTCTTTTATTCTAAACGCATTTCTTCTTAGAATATACTGCTGTATTCACAGTTTTCGTTGTTGCCGCAGACCTTTAATTTTCCCTTTACATTTTACCCGGATTCCAAGTTGGATATGAATAGAGAATAGATTCTGATAGCGGATTGATGATCCCATCCTGTTTTTAATTCAAAATAAAAATGTCAAAATCCGCTTCCTTTTCCAGATTCATTTCCTGTAAATTCGTACTATTCAATGATTAATTCGTATTATGCCTATCTAAAATGAATCAACATGAAATTAGGTAATTATATACAAGGAAATTGGGTGGAAGGTGATGGGGATGGACAGAAACTGTATCATGCAGTTACTGGTAAAGTGATCGGTTCAGCGACCACAAAGGGGTTGGATTTTGCATCCATTCTGGAATATGGAAGAAAAACAGGAAGTCCTGCCTTAAGAAAGATGACTTTTCAGGAAAGAGCACGGATGTTAAAAGCATTGGCACTCCATTTATTAGATCATAAAGAAACGTTTTATAAAGTAAGTGCGCAAACAGGTGCTACCAGGATGGATAGTTGGGTGGACATTGAAGGTGGTATTGGCAATCTGTTTTCAAATGCATCTTTAAGAAGAAAATTGCCCGATGAAATATTTGCCCTGGATGGGGAGCATATTGGTCTAAGTAAAGGAGGCAGTTTTGCTGCGCAACATATATTATTACCTAAAGAGGGGGTGGCACTACATATTAATGCTTTTAATTTTCCGGTGTGGGGCATGCTGGAAAAGATTGCGGTGAACTTGTTGGCGGGAGTTGCTGCTGTTGTAAAGCCGGCAACCATTACTTCTTTTTTAACAGAATCCGTCGTTCGTGAAATTATCGCTTCGCGAATTTTACCGGAAGGCGCTCTGCAATTAATTTGTGGAAGTGCCGGGGATATCATCGATCATACAACCTCTCAGGATGTGATTACGTTCACAGGTTCAGCTACAACAGGATTAATGCTTAAATCGAATCCAAATGTATTGAGTCAGAATGTTCCATTTAATTTGGAGGCAGACTCTCTTAATTGTATCGTATTAGGCGATGATGTAACACCCGATATGCCGGAGTGGGATATATTTATAAAAGAAGTGAGAAAAGAAATGACCTCTAAGTCCGGTCAGAAATGTACAGCCATCCGAAGGATTTTTGTACATGAAGATAAAATGGAAGAGGTGCACCATTCGTTGAGTAAAGCTCTTGCTCAAACCGTTATTGGAAATCCCGAGAACGAAAAAGTAAGAATGGGGGCACTGGCCGGACAGGTACAAAGAGATGAAGTAAGAGAGCAGGTGCAAAAACTTTTGGCTACTTCCCAAATTATGTATGGAAGTCTGGATAGTGTGGAATTAATCGATGCCGATAATGAAGCCGGAGCTTTTATGAGCCCTTTATTATTGATGAATAATAATCCTTTTGCTGATGAAGCGGTACATAATATCGAAGCCTTTGGCCCTGTAAGTACATTAATGCCTTTCCGGACAATTGACGATGCGATCGAATTATCTAAATTAGGAAAGGGTAGTTTATGCAGCAGTATTGTCACAGCAGATAAGAAAATTGCCCGGGATTTTGTTCTGGGATCAGGAAACTATCATGGGCGGATTTTGGTCCTGAATAAAGATTGTGCAAGAGAAAGTACCGGGCATGGTTCTCCGTTGCCCATGTTGGTTCATGGAGGACCAGGAAGAGCCGGAGGAGGAGAAGAGATGGGCGGCTTGCGCGGCTTGAAACATTATATGCAGCGGGTAGCTGTACAGGGATCTCCGGATATGCTTACAGCAATTACAAACGTTTACCAACCCAATGCTACCGGTAATATCACAGAAAAACATCCCTTTAAAAAATACTTTGAAGAACTTGAAATCGGCGATCAGTTAATTTCTGAAAAAAGAAAAATAACATCTGAAGATATTGACCGCTTTGCAGAATTAAGCGGAGATCATTTTTATGCCCATCTCAAAGACACCGACTTTGCCAATACGATGTTTGAGGAACAAGTGGCGCATGGATATTTTTTGATGAGTGCGGCAGCCGGGTTATTTGTTGATAGCAACGAAAAAAATCCGGTACTTTTAAATTATGGAATTGATGAGTTGCGATTCACAAAGCCGGTTTA
>JBDSBN010000155.1:0-11996 GCA_039921585.1 Ginsengibacter sp.
TAACTTTGCAATTCATCGACATTTTTCAGATTGTGATCTTTCATCCGTTGCTGGCAATTCTTACACGTTTTCCAGGAGGCTTTATCAACCTCGTCACCCCCAATATGAATATATTGAGAGGGAAATAATTCCATAATTTCTGTTAACACATTTTCCAAAAAAACAAATATGCTGTCGTTTCCTGCGCAGAAGTTTGTTTGGTATTCTTTGGGATATTGACCACCTGTTATAACAAATTGCGGCTGTTTTATGCAGGATAAAAATGGGTAAGCGGCAATGGCTGCTTCTGCATGTCCGGGCATTTCTATTTCCGGAATTATAGTGATATTTCTTTCAGAAGCATAGGCTACGATATCTTTAATTTGCTCCTTTGTATAATACCCGCCATATGTGGGTTTCTCGCCAGGTTTTGCGCGCTCTCTTAATTCCCATGGCTTATCTGTTCGATCCACTCTCCAGGCTCCAACGGAGGTGAGTTTCGGGTATTTTTTTATTTCTATTCGCCAGCCCTGATCGTCTGTCAAATGCCAATGAAATGTATTGAATTTATAGATTGCCATCAGATCAATAAACTCCCTGACCACTTCCGGAGAGAAAAAATGCCTTGAAACATCCAGATGCATTCCCCGATATGGAAAGCGCGGATAATCGGTAATGCTCATGGCAGGAACTTCCAATGGTGCATTGGTGCGGATGACAGGCAATGTTTGAAAAAGAGATTGCATGGCATAAACAAGACCGGTTTTATTATTTGCAGAAAGAACAATGGAAGTCGGGGTAACATTTAAAGTATATCCTTCCTTTCCTAATGCGTCATTTTTCTCCATTTTTAATTCAATAGAACGACTTCCTTTTTTATTTTGGGGTAAATAATATCCACTGATCGCTTTTATATGGGACAATAAAAAAGCTGCGGCTGCTTTAAGATCATTATCTTTTTTATTATAAATAACTGCGGTGTTCTGCTCAATTAAAAAAGCTCCATCCCCTAATTGAAGATTTACCGGTTGAGGAATGATATTTATTTTTGGCTGACTATATAATAGTGCCGAAAAAAAAAGGACGGGTATCAGGAGAGCTTTTTTGTGCATAGGATTATGTTTAATTATTGTAAACCTCCCACACCTCTGTACAGTGAAAGTGGTTCATTAAAGGTGAGTTTAAGCACGGTCATGTATTCATCTTTGTTTTCTTCCGGAACATCAATGAAAACCAGGCCAGGCACCGGACTCCAGGAGATCTTTCCAACTACTTTGTGTTTTAAATGCTTGGTGGTACCCACGATTTGAATATCCTTAATTTCGTTTTTGATTCCCTTTATCATCACGTTTCCTGCGGATTGTCCGGGTAAAAAGAGATAAAGTGTTGTAGAATCTTTAGATAGGGTAGAAGGGCCGTAGAAATGTCCCTGAGGCAAGCCTGCAGCCTGACCAAAAATGGCTTCTCCATTTTTTTTATTCCATTTTCCCAGTTCTTTTAAAATGTGTATTTGCTCGGGAGGGATCGTTCCGTCTGCTTTGGGCCCAATATCCAATAAGAGATTTCCACCATTGCTGACAGCGTCAACAAAAATGCTGATAACCTCAAAAGGTGTTTTATAATTTGTATCATCCGGATGATATCCCCAATTATTATTCATGGTCATGCATAATTCCCACCATTGATATTTTGGTCGGGTTACGGGAAAGTTTTGTTCCGGAGTTTCATAATCACCATACCCTTGCAAGCGACCATTCAATATAGCGGATGGTTTTTTTTGTAAAATTTGCTTTCGGATATTTTGGGATTCCCATTCTTCTGCGCTATGTTCCCAATCGCCATCAAACCACCATAGATCTGGCTTAAACAATGTGTTTATTTCATTGATCTGACCATTCATCATTTTCAAATAACGTTTCCATCTGACAGGTTCATCCTTGATTTTATACCGGGTACTATCCTTCAGAAAACCGGGATAATCTTTACTGCTCCAATCGATCAGGGAAAAATATGCTCCCCGTTTGATTCCTTTATTATCCAGAGCCTTGAAGAATGGAGTAAGTACATCCCGCCGGGCCGGAGTGTTTTTGACCGTACTGTAATTGTCCTGTTTTGTATCCCATAAAGCCAGTCCATCGTGATGTTTGGTGGTGATGACCGCATAACGTGCTCCGCTTTCTTTAATGAGTGTAGCCCAGGCCTCCGGATTGTAATTCTCTGCTTTAAATCCTTTCATTTGTTTCATGTAATCCGAATGGCTGATTTTCTTATTGTAAAAACTCCAGCTCTCATCCACGCCGTCCACAGAGTACATTCCCCAGTGAATAAAGATGCCGAGTTTAGCATCTTCAAACCATTGCATTTTATCCCGGATAGAATCTGCTTCTGTTTTTTGCTGCGCAAATAGATTGGAAGAAAAAAATGATAAGCTGAACATAAAAAGGAAGAAAGAAGAAGATTTTTTTATCATAATGTCATTAATTAAACGGAAAGTGAGATTAGGTCAAATTTAACCTAAAAGAAGGAATTGAGTTGTAGGAATATCAAAGTTCAGAAATTGATAGTAGGTCTTAATAATAAAAATTATGATAGCTGCTATCTCAACAGTTCTATCTTTTTTAAGAGTCGCCTATTATGTTTATAAAATTAATAGACTTAAATAGCAGCCATGATCATAGAAGTTTTAAATCTACCAGGAAGGGGTTAGAGAGAAAAAAGCAGAAAAAAAGCATCGGGAAATTGTTGACCACAATGCCTTTTGGTTTCTTCAATTAAATCTGAGAATAAAATTCATTTGGGAAATAGTCAATGATTGGTGAAACTCCATCTTGGAATGGATTGGTAATCCCTCATCTCTTCACCTTCGGTCAATGGATTCCAAGCAATTGGTTTCTTAATGAAATGCTTACTCCAAGTATTCCGGAATTTTTACCTAATTCTGAATATTTAAAAATAGTATCCGTATTGATGAGGTTTAAGGAATATTTATTTATTGAAGATAAAATAGGTAGTAAAATAAGGGATTGTGATTTTGAAAGTTCCCCACCAAGTATTACTAATTCAGGATTAAATAAATTTAATAACATAGCGATACCTTTTCCAATTTTTTCGCCGGCTCTGGAAATGATTTCTATTGATAACATGTCTCCTTTTAGCGCTGCATTCACTAATTTATCTATCGTTATCGTATTGTTTGATTGTACATCATGAGATAACTGGCTTGTGATGCCATTGCGAATTTGAGATTTTAGTTCTTCGATTAGAGCCAAACCAGAAACTTCTGTTTCAAGACAACCTTTTTTTCCGCAATGACAAATAATGTCGTTTTCAAAAAATGGTATATGTCCAAACTCCCCGGAAAAACCTGATTTACCTGAATATATTTTACCATCCACAATAATTCCCATTCCAATTCCTTCATCCAAATTTAAAAAGAGGATATCCCTTTCATTCTCGACACAACCTTTATATAACTCTCCAACAGCCATGGCACGGGTATCATTTTCAATATAGGAGGGGATTTTGAAACGTTCTTCAATAATTTCCTTAATTGATTTAGTAGACATGTTAAAATAGCTATAGCTGTTTCCTGTCTTATGATTGACGCGGCCTGTAATACTCATTCCTATTCCAATGATTTTATTAGGATCAATCGTTTGAGTGGTAAGGTAATTGTCTATGATTACGCAAAGTTCATTAAATGATTCTTCTGTGTTTGCTAATCGAAAGGGGATACTAGGTTTAATATCTACTATATCGTCACTAAAATTGACAATCGCTAAAGTGATAGAATGCCTGTGCACTTCCACAATGATGAAATACGCTACCTCCGGATTCACTCCATAAAAATTCGGTTTTCTTCCTACTCCGATTACCTCCTTACCCAAATCTTTTAGTATCTCTTTCTTGAGTAATTCAAGGATCACCTCATTCACTTTTGGAATACTTATTTTGATTTCATTGGCTAACTCAGATATAGTTGATTTTTGATTTTTGATGATGTAATCAAGAATCTGTTTCTGAAGATGGTTGTTCTTATAAATTAGATTATTTGTGGATTGTCCGTCTTTCTGATAATTTTTAATAAGTACGTTAATTTCCGACATTCGCTATTGTGTTTGTAATACAAAAATATAATATTTATTATTCAAAAATTAATAAAGATTTTTGATTGTTTACAATTAGTTAATAAATAAAATTAACAATTACCTGAAGTTTTTAAAATATTTATTTTATGTTCGCAGTGAATAATAAATAAAATGAAAAGAAAACTCATATTACTTCTATTAATTCTCACCAACATTTCCTTTGCTTATTCGAATATTGTTGTCGTATCGAATTCTGATAATAATATTAAAGAGCTACTAAGTCGTAATAATATTGAGCATCTCCATTTTTATGATTATAAAAAAGCGAAAAAGAAATTAAAGAGAGGAGATACGTTTTTGCTTTTAGATACCAAACAAAATCAGGCGCATGGAATTTCGTTTTCTGAATTATCTAAAATTCTGAAAAAAGGAGTACGTGTATATTTAGAAGCTCCATATTTTATCTCAGACCTGTCCGATGGAGTTAGCCAGAAAGTAATATTAGAGCGCGCCGTATTAAATACAAGTAAAATAAAAGGTCTCGACTCTTTGAGCATTCTTTCATTAAATGATCACGAGTATTACAATTATTCACAGTCTAACCCAATCATGCAGCTTGCTAAAGTGGCAGGATTTGACAAAGCTGATTATGGATTCACAGGAACTACAGTTCATCCTTTATTATTTAAAAGCAACGGAGTTTTAATTTCATCTTCCAAACTGAGTGATTTATTTACTTCCAGACTTGGGCCTCGGGAAAGTTGGGAGAAAGTTTGGGGTTTTATACTACAATCTTCAGCAATTGATCATATTGATTGGAAACTTGCAAAAATCAGCCTCGGACCATCGATGGGAAAAAATGAAAAGGTTCAAGCTAAAGATTTTCACAATGCCATTAATTGGGGTAGTGAATGGTATATGAAGTCCCGATTGTTGATCCATCAGGATTGGGAAGAGTCTGTGCAGAAATACACGAAGAAAAATGGAGAAGGAGTTACTTTTCCTCCGGTAAAAGAATCCTCACCAATAGGTGATGGTCGATTGGGAATCCTGGAAGGACATGCTTCCTTTATTAATAAAGATGGTTCGCAGCCGATCAGATGGTGGATCAGGGCAGACTGTCAGGCCGAAACTGCCTTTGCTTTGAGCTCTTCTGCAGATTACTTAAATAATCCTCATCTAAAAGAAGTTGCCAAAAACTTATTAGATTATCTCTATAAAAAATCCAATCTGCGCTCAGGCGAAAGAGCGGATCCTAAAAGTCCATCTTTTGGTTTAATTGGCTGGGCTACAACTGATCCGGATGCCTATTATGGAGATGATAATGCAAGAGTTTTATTAGGTACTATTGGTGCCTCCTCTAAATTGGGCATGCATGATTGGGATAGTTATATAATCGAAGGAATTTTAGGAAACTTTAGAACCGCTGGTAAAAATGGTTTTAGAGGTCCCTGGTTTAGAGATGCACAAATGCAAAAAACAACCTGGCAAGCCTTAAGCGACAGAACGATTGTAAATCCTCATCCACATTATGAATCCTGGTTATGGGCAATGTATGTGTGGTTATATGATAAAACATCTTTTGAGCCGTTGAAAGAAAAAGCGAAAGAGGCGATTTCTATCACTATGAAAGAATACCCAAATTGGAAATGGACAAATGGAATCAAGCAGGAATACGCAAGAATGATTCTTCCCTTAGCTTGGTTGGTTCGTATTGAAGATACCAAACAGCACCGTGAATGGTTGGATTTAATTGTGAACAAATTGCTGGAAGATCTGGATTCTTGCGGAGCGATTATGGAGAAATTGGGGCCAAAAGGAATGGGGAGATATGACAAGATCGCATCGAACGAAGAGTACGGTACCAAAGAGGCTCCACTTATTTCAAATTATGGCGATAAGGTAACAGATCTGTTATACACGCTGAATTACAGTGTTTTTAGTTTGCAGGAAGCAGCTGCTGCAACATCCAACCTTCAGTACACAAATGCTTTAAATAAAATAGTTGATTTTTTAGTAAAAGTTCAGGTGAAATCCCAAGATCATCCTGATTTGAATGGATCCTGGTTCCGTGCTTTCGATTATGGCAAGTGGGAATATTGGGCATCCAACGCAGATTCTGGTTGGGGACCTTGGGGTACTCAAACTGGATGGACCCAAAGCTGGATATTAAACGGGTTGATTTTTTACCAAAAATCTCAAAACTTCTGGGATCTGACGAAAGAAAAGTATAGCACAGATCATTTCAAAAATTTAGCCGAAAACAGAATCAAAACGATGCTTAAATATAAATAATAAACCTTTTTAATTATGAATATAAAAATGACCACCCTTGTAATCATGGTTGCTTTATTCTCAACATTGTATAGTTGCAAAGAGAAAGTGACCATCCCGGATTATCCCTTTTCAGAACCAAAATCTATTAGTGCACTTAGGAAAGTGGTGATGTCCGATAAATTAAATTTCGGAAATACCTCCATCATTGCGGTAGTCACCTCCGACGTGAAAAACGGGAATATTGACAAAAAGACATTGGTTGTTCAGGATAAGAATTTTGATGCTGCCATTGTTATTTCCTTAAACAAGGATAATGACGATTATTTCTTACTGGATGATCAGGTTTCAATAGACCTCAAAGGTGCTAAGTTAGAAATGGTTGATGGAGAATTAAGGGTAACGAATATGCCGAACGAGCAAATCACAAAGACGGGTGTCAAGTTCCCTATTCAAGCTAAATCGACCAATATCGCTACCATTTTAAAAAATGCTCCGTATTGGGGACCGGTTTTAGTAAGGCTTGAAAAGATTACCATAAAAAATCAAGGTGCGCAAAAGCTTGCAGGGAATCTGACTTTAGATGATGAGATCATTGAGGCTTCCTCAAAGGTTCTTCCATCAGCAAGTTTTAATGCTGAAGATAATCCTGGATTTGTTTATGCTTTTTCCGGTATCATCAGGCAGGTTGATAAAGATGTCTTCATTAATCTTCGGAATCTGGAAGATTTAGAAGTTGGATTGTCATTAATTATTGAAGATTTTGAACAGGCGACCAGTACAAATTATGATAAAAAGGAATTGACATTCGCCACAGGCACCTGGATTATTGATGGTGGGATAACCGCAAGTACCGGTGCTGATCCGAAAAATGGCAAGCAGAGTATCCGTTTGCAAGGCAGTATTGGGAATGATAAAAGAAACGGAATTGTTGAAATGACTTTTGATTTTGTAGGAGTTAAGTCTATCTCCGTTTCTCACGGAATTTATCCGGCAGGAGCAGAAACCTCCAATGTAAATCCGACTGTGTTTTCTGTTCAGATGTCTAAAGATCAAGGTCAAACCTTCGTAGAAATTGGCACTGCAGAAATAGATACAGATTCAAGAACCTTAACTGAATCAACATTTCCGGTGAACGTCGGCTTTAGTCAAAAGGTTCGCTTCAGGATCGTTAATATATCAACACCCTTCTCTAATAACAATAGACCAAGGATTAATATTGACGATTTCAAATTTAACTTTTAAAACCAACTGTCATGAATAAAAAACTAATTTCAGCTATTACATTTTTGCTTATTTTGATTTGTACGGTACAGTCAGGTTTTGCACAAATCGATAAACTTGTATTAAACGGTATCGTTTTAAATACAAATAATAATCCACTTGAAGGAGCCACTATTAAAGAAGTTGGTGCCAACAATATTTCAATAACAAATAATAAAGGAGAATTCCAGATAACTGTCAGTAAAAAATCCGGAAGAGTTGAAATTTCCAATATTGGATATAAAACCAGGATCACGAATTATACTGTTGGTCAGAATTTACGTATTGCCTTAGAGGAAGATTCCAAATCGTTGGGTGAGGTGGTCGTCGTAGGTTATGGTACTCAAAAAAAGGAGAATCTTACGGGAGCTGTAGATCAGATAAGTGCGGATGATTTTCAAAATCGCCCGATTACAAACTTGTCCCAGGGATTACAGGGAATGATTCCAAATTTAAATTTGGATCCTACAGATGGAAGACCAACTCAATCGCCTAATTATAATATACGAGGGGTTACCTCCATTGGACAAGGTGGAAGTGCCTTAATATTAATTGATGGTGTAGAAGGAAATCCTGCTTTATTGAATCCGCATGACATAGCCACCGTTACGGTATTGAAAGATGCGGCGTCAGCTTCAATATATGGAGCTCGGGCTGCTTTTGGTGTGGTGTTGATTACAACGAAAGATCCTAATAAAAATAAATCCCAGATTTCTTATCAGGCAAACTACTCTGTTAAAACGCCTCTAAATATTCCTGATTTTATTTCTGATGGATATCAGTGGGCATCTATGTTTAATGAAGCTTTTTCCAGTTGGAACAATTATGCGAGTACTCCACAAAATGTCAATAAGACCATGCGCTTTTCTCAGGCATATCTTGAAGAACTAAAGAGAAGAACGGAGGATCCCAGTCTGCCAAAAGTAGAAATTGATCCGATTACAGGAGAGTATGTTTATTATGACAGCCATGATTGGATGAAAGATCTTTACAAACCAAATTCCTGGTCATTAGATCAAAATTTAAATATTTCAGGTAAAAGTGAAAAAGCGGGTTATATGTTATCAGCGCGTTATCATGATCAGCCAGGATTGTTCCGATATAATTCGGACGATTACAAAATGTATAATATTCGTGCAAAAGGATCAGTGGAAGTATTTCCATGGTTAAGTGTAAATAATAATACAGAATTCTCTAAAATGATCTATCATACTCCGCTTAATATTGGAGAGGATGGTGGAATATGGAGAAACATTGTAGCGGAAGGCCATCCGATGGCACCCCTGTTTAATCCGGATGGAACGTTAACGTATTCGGCAGCCTATACAGTGGGAGATTATTGGTATGGAAGAAATGGAATGGATTATAACAGAGATGTGTTGAAAACAACGTCTGGTTTTAAATCATCCTTCTTCAATAATGAATTTCACATTAAAGGTGATCTGACTTACCAGGTTTCAAATAATAATGAAACGCGTATTCGTGTTCCTGTACCGTATAGCCGCAAGCCGGGAGTCATTGAATATTTAGGAAATCAATATAATGATTTAAGAGAAATTAATAGAAATACACAATATTTAGCAAGCAACATTTACGGCGAATATGAGAAGGTTATTAAGAATGATCATTCTCTAAAAGTTCTTCTTGGTTACAATTATGAGTTAAGCACGTACAAAAGATTTGGTGCGGAGCGCAATGGTTTAATTTACGCGGATGCAACTGATTTGAATCTGGCTCTTGGTGAAAGTATCGTTGCCACGGGTGGATATGAGCAATGGAATGTTTTAGGCGGATTTTACAGATTGAATTATAATTATCAAGGTCGTTATTTATTAGAAGTAAACGGTCGCTATGATGGTTCTTCTAAATTCCCTACTGACCAAAGATTCGCATTTTTCCCATCCGTTTCAGCAGGGTGGAGAGTGAGCAAGGAAAACTTTTGGAAAGTCAATCCGGCAATTATTTCTAATCTGAAATTCAGAGCATCCTATGGTTCTTTGGGTAATGGAAATATATCTTCTTATGTATTTCAGGAACAATTGGCACTTAACAGAATGACCAGAATTCTGGAAGGTACTCAGCCTGCATATACCAGAAATCCGGGAGTAATTCCTGACGGACTTACCTGGGAAACATCCAATACAGTGAACTATGGTTTGGATGCCGCTTTTATAAATAATAAGCTTCTTTTAAATTTTGATTATTATGTAAGAAACACCACCAATATGTTTACAGCAGGAAAAGAATTGCCTGCAGTATTTGGAGCCGGATCGCCAAGAGGGAATTATGCTGATTTAAAAACAGAAGGATTTGAATTGTCCCTCAATTATAATGATCAGTTTTCATTATTCGACAAACCTTTCTCTTATAGTATTAGAGGTGTATTATCGGATAATACTTCTAAAATCACCAAGTTTAATAATGCACGCAAATTGTTGAATGATTATTACGAAGGTCAAACATTAGGTGAAATATGGGGTTATGTAACAGATGGATACTTTGTATCTGAACATGATGTCCGTACATCTGCTGACCAGAGTTTATTCAATAATACTGCACAGGGTGTTTGGCGTTCAGGAGATATTAAGTTCAAAGATTTGAATAATGATGGTGTCATCAATAATGGTGAAAACACCTTTAATAACCCGGGCGATAGGGTAGTTATCGGGAACAGTAATCCGAGGTACAGATTTGGATTGAACTTAAGTGGAGAGTGGCAAAGATTTTTCGTGTCTGCATTTTTTCAAGGCGTAGGAAAACAAAGCTGGTATCCTGGCAGGGGAGAAAACTCTTTCTGGGGACAGTATAACGCACCCTACGGACATCCATTAAAATCACAATTAGGGAATATTTGGACAGAAGAAAATACTGATGCTTATTTCCCAAGATACACCGGGTATATCGCTTTCACAGGTGGTGGTACATTACGTGAAACTCAAACAAGGTATTTGCAAAATATCGGTTATGTAAGATTGAAGAATTTTCAAATAGGATATCAACTTCCTTCACAATTACTGAATAAAGTTGGTGCGAGTTCCGCATCGTTCTATGTGTCTGGTGAAAACTTGTGGACGTATTCTCCAATGTATAAAATCAGCAAAAATATTGATGTAGAAAATACCGGTGCCTCTGATCAAACCCTTGCCAATACGAATTATGGGAATGGATTGAATTATCCATTATTAAAAAGTTATTCAGTAGGAATATCCTTAACATTTTAAATTAATAACTCATGAAAAATAGAATCATCATATTACTATTGGGATTTTCTGTGCTGTCGTGTAATAAACTGGAGCAAATACCCCAATCCACCGTTAGTAAAGAAGCGGTATTCAATACAGAGTCAGGATTAAAACTTTATTCTAATTCTTTCTACACTATTCTACCTACATCTAATGATGTAATGAAAGGAGATAACATGGCAGATTATGTAGCCAGGAAAGATGTACCCGATTTTTTCAGACCCGGAGCATTTGGGCCCAGACAAAGTTCAGGATGGTCATGGGGTGACTTGAGAAATATCAACTACTTTTTAGAAAACAATCATTCCCCGGCATTAAGTGCAGAGGTGAAAAATAATTACAATGGAATTGCACGCTTTTTCAGAGCCTTATTCTACTTTGAAAAAGTAAAGCGGTTTGGTAATGTGCCCTGGATCAATAAAACATTAGGTGTGGATGATGCTGATCTATTTAAAGGTAGAGATGACCGGTCATTGGTAATGGATTCAGTATTAGCAGATTTAGACTATGCGATTGCAAATATTAAAGCTACAAATGAAAATACACGCTCCAGAATTACCAAGGATGTTGCCCTGGCTTTCAAATCCCGAATCTGTTTATTTGAGGGTACATTTCGAAAATACCATACCTCTTTGAATCTGCAAAGCAGCGCTTCAATGTGGTTAAATGAGGCGGCATCAGCATCGAAAGCAGTTATGGATGGAGGTCAGTTTAGGTTGAATAGTACATCTGATAAGGATCACGATTATCAAAATCTATTTATCAGCTCGAATGTGAATCCTGAATTTATTTTGGCAATAACATATAGTACAGAGTTGGGCGTTTTTCACGATGCAAATTGGTACTACACAAGTTCCACTTATGGTGATCGCTTAAGCTTTACAAGAAATTTCATCAACACCTATTTAAATCTGGATGGAACACCATTCACCAGTAATCCCAATTATGTAACAGAGCCATTCATGGAAGAGGTGAAAAACCGGGATAAAAGGTTAAAACAAACAATCAGAACAAAGGGTTATACCAGAATAAATGGAGGCCAGCAAGTCATGTCACCGCCTCTTTTTTCTCATACTTACACAGGGTATCAGCCTATTAAATGGGTAAATGCAGATATGAGTCTTGATGGTGGTTCCAGAAGCAATTCATT
>JBDSBN010000156.1:0-17002 GCA_039921585.1 Ginsengibacter sp.
TTCCATGTTCTTGAAAATGACGGAGATTGGGAATTGAAAGCACGTGGTGATGGTCATGTGATGAAAACAGTAAAAGCAAGAAAGCTTTGGGAAAACATTAATAATGCCGCATGGGCATGTGCTGATCCGGGTACACAATATAATACAACGATTAACGAATGGCATACTTGTCCGGAAGGTGGTCCAATCAGAGCGAGTAATCCGTGCAGTGAATACATGTTCCTGGATAACACTGCCTGTAATTTAGCTTCTGTAAATCTTCGGAAATTTTTTAATGAAGATAATAATACCATTGATGTTTCCGGCTTTGAATACACTGTTCGACTTTGGACAACAGTATTAGAAATTTCTGTGTTAATGGCACAGTTTCCAAGTAAAGAGGTGGCGCAAATCAGTAACGATTACAGAACATTGGGATTAGGTTTTGCAAATTTGGGTAGTTTATTAATGGTCAGTGGAATTGCCTACGATAGCGATAAGGCACGTGGAATAGCCGGAGCGATTTCTGCAATTATGACCGGTGTGGCTTATAAAACCTCTGCTGAGCTTGCAAGTCATTTGGGTGCTTTTGCCAAATATGAAGAGAATAAAGTGCATATGCTACGTGTGATGAGAAACCATCGTGCCGCAGCTTATGATGCATCTGAAGCCTATGAGGGAATTGAAATAAAACCACAGGGAATTCATGCAAAAGATTGTCCGGATTATTTATTAAAAGCAGCGACCAAAGCCTGGGATGATGCGGTGCAGATGGGTGAAAAATATGGATACAGAAATGCTCAAACAACTGTAATAGCACCTACCGGAACGATTGGTCTGGTGATGGATTGTGATACAACGGGTGTAGAACCGGATTTTGCCCTGGTTAAATTTAAAAAGTTAAGCGGTGGCGGTTATTTTAAAATCATCAATCAAAGTGTTCCACAAGCATTAAGAAATCTAAAATATTCCGAAAAGGAAATTGAGGAGATTGTAAATTATGCAAAAGGACATGCTACTCTAAAAGGCGCGCCACATATCAATCCTGAATCCCTGATGGAAAAAGGATTCACGAAAACAGATCTTGCGAAAATTGAAAAATCACTTCCATCTGCTTTTGAAATAGGTTTTGTGTTTAATGCCTTTAACCTGGGTGAAGAGTGTATGCAGCGACTTGGATTTGAGGAAAGTGATTACAACGATTTTGAATGGAATTTACTAGAAGCATTAGGATATACGGAAGAGGAAATAGAAGAAGCCAACATTTACGTTTGTGGAACTATGACTGTAGAAGGTGCTCCTTATTTAAAAGATAGTCATTTATCTGTATTTGATTGTGCCAATAAATGTGGGCAGATAGGGGAGAGATTTATTCACTACAGCGGCCATATTCGTATGATGGCGGCAGCTCAGCCTTTCTTGAGCGGAGCTATTTCTAAAACGATTAATCTTCCAAATGAAGCAACGATCGAAGAAATTTCTGACGCATATCTGATGAGCTGGAAATTGGGATTAAAGGCATGTGCTTTATATCGGGATGGGTCTAAACTTTCTCAGCCTTTAAGCAATAAGAGCGATAAGAAAAAGAAAACCACGGAAGCCGAAGATGAAGCGAATGAAGAACATGAAATGGCTCTGGTAGATATGGGAAAATTGACCATCGACGAGTTATTACAAGAAGTAAATAAAAGAGTTCAAAATAGTGCGGATACTTCTCTGAAACGTCAGCTTGCAATGATTGTGGAGCGCAGAGCTTTACCCGCTAAACGCAGAGGATTTACCCAAAAAGCAAAGATCAACGGACAAACACTGTTTGTTCGTACCGGCGAGTACAGCGATGGCACTTTAGGAGAAATCTTCATTGATATGGCTAAAGAAGGTGCTACAATGCGTAGCATGCTCAACTGTTTTGCGATTGCCATTTCAATAGGATTGCAGTATGGAGTTCCTTTGGAAGAATTTGTGGAGAAATTTGTGTTTACGCGCTTTGAACCATCCGGAATGGTGGAGCACCCGAACATTAAAACCACGACTTCTATTATTGACTTTATGTTCCGCTCATTAGCTTATGAATATTTAGGAAGAAATGACCTTGTGCATGTGTTGGATAAGCCGGAAGTATTAAATACCGGAGATGCACCATGGGATGAAGGCACTCCTACTATTGGTGATCGTTTACCCGAGTTGAGTGAAATGCGCGTGATCCCTTCTGCTTCAAAAGCAACAGCCAGACCACACATGGCAGCCTACGAAAAGAAAGAAGATCACAGTCAGGATGCGATCAATGCTGCATCTAAGAATATGCAAAGTGATGCTCCCGCCTGTAATGTTTGCGGTCATATCACCATTCGCAACGGCACTTGCTACAAATGCCTGAATTGCGGTAATAGCATGGGATGTAGTTAGTCTTTAAATATAATAATATTTCAAAGCCATCTGTGAAAGCAGGTGGCTTTTTTGGTTTTTGGATAAGAATTAAAAGTATATCAATTTTGTGATATGAATTGCGTCGTGAAATTTTGATAGTCACAAGTGACACCTGTTCCAAAAGGTGTTACCCCCTATCCAATAAAATGTAGGAAATTCACAATGGAAATTTAGATACTAGAAAACAATAAATCCTTTGTAGTTTTTATTTAGGATACATAAAGAAAGTGGAAATGAAGTAGGTTTGCTTAGGCACGGATCAATAGAGAAAACTTTCCTTGCAGTAATTGATTTTTACCATTCTACTTATTTTTCTATAATGTATGCTTTGTGTTTATCAAGATTTTTAAACTGAAATTTAAAGGATGGTATGAACAAAACAAGTTCTTCGATCTTGCTTGTTAAAGAGTTTAATACAGCAATTGTTAGATTGTATTTGCCAACATCCTGTTGAAACATTAAGTTTTTATCTATCGTCAAAATCAGGTCGAAATCATTTTCGATACACAATGACATCAGTTTGCCATTTTTAATTCCATTCCACTTCATTTCAGACACTGTAAAAACTTCAAACTCACCTAAATGAGGTTTTAATCTTTTGGTTACTCATTCATCAAGCAATATTTTCATTTAAGATTCCTGTTGCTGTTTCTATTAGTTTTTGTGATATTTCCAAAACTTTAATTACTTGTTCTCTTTTTACACCGTCAAAATCATCGAGGAAGGTTTCAATGGATTCTCCTGTTTCTAAATAGTCAAAAAGATTTTTAATAGGCACGCGAGTGCCATAGAAAACGGGAGTTCCACCTAAAATCTCCGGATCAATATTTATTACTTTTCTTTCCATTCTTTAAATGCTTCGTAAATTAAAGATAATCAGTTTTGACGATAGTAGTAAATCCTCAATCTTGAGAATAAGTCTCTGGTAAATTGAAAAACAAAAATATGGATGCAGCAGAATAATCTTCTATTTCTACTTACGCTCAAATTATTGATAAACTTCGATATAAAAATGATGTAAAGCTTTATTGCTTTACACAAATTTCTTTTCTATGGAGTTCATTGATGAGTGGAAAAAAATAACAGAAGATGCCAACTTTAAAAATGCAAGTGAAGAAGAAATTATATAAGCTATTTAAAAGAACCACTAAAGAAATTAGCATGTTATGGTGATGTGTTTAGATTTAATGTCCGCGAAATAGCTGATAATTTCTTAATAACTTTTCGCCACTTTCGGTTCCGTAACAATAATATAATCACCCAGCAATTCATATTTACTCCAATCCGGATTATTAAAATCTTCGGCGGCAAAGCAACTAATATTTTGGATGTTTATTCGGTTGTTCTTTCTGGCTAGTTGTGTGTAAGTGCCTAAGCGATTGTCTGTATGAAATCGACCGTTCAGATGTAAAATTTTATTGCGTTTAAACTTTCACCGGCACCGAATGCACCGCAGAAGCCATTTCCATAATCAGATTTTCATCTTTTTCAATGGCATTGCCAACAACAATGATATCTGCCCCGGCTTTACAATTGAGATAAGCTTTTTCGGGATTCGTAATTCCCCCGCCAACAAAAAGCGGAATGGATATATGATTGGACACTGTTTCTATCATGCTTTCAGTGATGGGGCGTTTAGCGCCACTCCCTGCATCCATATAAATTAATTTCATACCCAACATTTCACCTGCCATTGCGGTGCACATGGCGATATCATTCTTGTCTGCTGGTAAAGGAGAAGCATTGGAAATATAAGATACCGTTGTAGGAGCGCCGCCATCAATTACCATATAGCCCGTGCTCAATATTTCAAGCCCGCTTTTGCGGACTGCAGGAGCGCTGATGACATGTTGCCCGATCAGCAGTTCCGGATTTCTTCCGCTGATTAATGATAAATATAGAAGTGCATCTGCATATTTGGAAACCTGGGTATGACTTCCCGGAAACAATATAACCGGAATGGAAGAATTTGCCTTAAGGAATTGTACACATGTATCCAGATAGTTAGAAATCACGAGGCTTCCTCCGACTAAAAAGTAGTCAACTTTAGCAGCAAGCGCCAATTCTAGTAAACGGTGCATTTTATCATTATCGACCTTATCAGGGTCAATGAGTACTGCGAATGATTTTCGGCCATTTGCTTTCCTTTCGCACAGGGATGGATATATATATTGAAGCTTCATTTACTGACAGTTGGTTACAAAAATCTAACTTTTTTCCTTCTAATAAAAATATTGATACAATTTACAATAGATTAAGGCAAATTACAATGGATTAAGGAATATTCACCATGTAGAATTTTTTAGAGATTCGGATTTATTTGAGTAAAACAGGAAAATGAATTATTATGTCACTCAACCATCAAGACATCAAGCCATCAAACCATTCAACCATCAAACAATGCGGCCATGTACCATTCAATTCCTTTTATTAATTTTATAAAATGGTCAATGTTTTAAAAGAAGTAAACTTCAATACAGCCAGAGGTGGTGGCCCCGGAGGTCAAAATGTTAATAAAGTGGAGACAATGGTGGAAGGTTCCTTTCATGTTGCATCTTCGCAATTACTAACGGATGCTCAGAAAGATCTTGTTCAGACGAGGCTATCCCATAAAATAAACAAGGAAGGATTTTTAAAGGTGAAGAGTCAAACAGAAAGAACTCAATTAGCGAATAAGGAGGAGGTTGTAAAGAAAATGAATAATCTGATAGCTAAGGCTTTAGTCAAAATAAAAAAACGAAAATCCACCAAACCAACAAAAGCATCTAAAGAGAAGAGATTGAAATTGAAGAAAGGAAAAGGGATTATTAAAGCACAAAGAAAAAGATTAAATGTACATGATGAGTAAACAAATTTACTGTTGCATTCCATTAATTTTCTTTCTATTCTTATTTGGATTTAAAGAGGAAGTTTTTGCACAAAAGGATTTATCTACGATAAAAATCACTTTTAGTAATGTGGTTAAAAATGCTCCCTTAGAGCTTTATGATGCGACCTATACGAATTCATTTGGGGAAGATTATACTATCAATAAATTCAGATTTTACATCTCAAACATAATTTTACAAAACAAGAATCAATCCGCCCATAAAGACTCTTCTATCTTTTTAATTGATGAAGCCAGAAAGGAATCTAAATCCATCACGCTTATGATTCCTTCCGGGGAATATTCCTCTCTCAGTTTTCAGATCGGAGTGGATAGCATTTATAATGTTTCTGGAGCTCAGACAGGTGCACTAGATCCCACAAAAGATATGTTCTGGACCTGGCATACGGGTTATGTGATGGCAAAGCTGGAAGGAATATCACCTGCGTCAACTGTGGTTAATGGGAAATATGAATTTCATATAGGCGGTTTTTCAGGGAAATTTAATGTGCTTAAAAATAAAACATTACTGTTTCCTGAAAACAAGACGTTGAGATTTGAGCCGGGGAAAACAGTAGAAATCACGATTAAAGCCGATGTGGATACCTGGTTTCAAAATCCAAATGAAATGAGAATTGCAGATAAACCTGCAATTAATTCACCGGGTAAATATGCACTTGCTATAAGTGAAAATTATATGAATATGTTTGCAATTGAAAAAATAGTACACCTTCCTTGAGATTAAGAATAACCATATTACTCCTTAGTTTTACTGTTTTTACGGCTTTTTTGTTCATTGGAAATGAAGAACGAAATACGACATCAATAAGCTTGCAGGTGCCGGAAGGCTGGCCTGAGCCTCTGGATATTTTTAAAAACAATCCTCTGACTGAACAAGGCTTTCAGTTAGGCAGAAAACTATTTTACGATGGACGTCTGAGTAAAGACGGCAATATTTCCTGCGCTTCCTGCCATCAGCAGTTTGCTGCCTTCGCCACTTTTGATCATGATTTTAGTCATGGATTTAATGATCAGTTTACCACAAGAAATTCACCCGCCTTGCACAATCTTGCCTGGGTGCCTTTATTTCATTGGGATGGGGGAATTAATCATATTGAAGTGCAGGCCTTATCTCCATTAACAGCTCCGAATGAAATGGCTGAAGATGTAGATTCTGTTTTGCATAAACTTCGTCACGATGATCTCTATAAAAAAATGTTTAAGAACGCATTTGGTACTGATTCTATCGACAGCCAGAAAATGCTTAAGGCTCTGGCTCAGTTTATAGGTACATTAGTCAGTGCGGATTCCAAATATGATCAGGTCATGAGAAAGGAAGAAGCTTTCAATCCATCCGAACAGCATGGCTATGAAGTATTTCAGGCAAAATGTGCCTCTTGTCATGTAGAGCCATTATTTACTGATTATTCATTTAGAAATAACGGGTTGGTCATTAATCCTTATTTAAATGATTTTGGCAGGATGAAAATAACCGGAGAATCCGAAGATTCTTTGAAATTTCGTGTCCCAAGTTTGAGGAATGTCGGGGTAACCCAGCCTTTCATGCATGATGGACGCTTTTATTCTCTTGGTCAGGTGATAGAGCATTACAGAAATGGAATTCAGCAAAGCAATACCTTGGATCCTTTGCTCAAAAATGGAATTGAATTTACTCCGAAGGAAAAATATGATTTGATTTTATTTCTGGGAACACTAACGGATTCTTCGTTTTTGAAGAACCCGCGTTTTTCGCAGCCGGGGTAGGTGTTGGGTGTTAGCCATAAGTATTCAATAATCCAACCATTCAGCAATCCAACAATTCAGCAATTCAGCCATGCAACCCTTCAGCATACATCCCTATAACCATTCAACAATTGCTCCACTCATTTAATTATGCCATTATTTAAACTTTATACCATTAAATTTGACATTTTTAAACTTCCCTTTTCTTGAGTAATATTAAAAAATTAGCCGGGCAAACGATGTGGTACGGGGTAAGTTCCATGGCCGCACGTTTCATCAATTACCTGCTTACACCATTTCTGACGTATAATCTGGCTTTCCAAAGCGATTATGGAAAGATGAGTTTAATTTATGCGGCGATTCCAGTGTTAAATGTCCTTTTTACGTATGGATTCGAAACGGGGTTTTTCCGTTTTGCTGCCAGAAATGAATACAAAAATAGTCTGTACAGCACCTCGGCAATTTCATTGATTATTTCTACCATATTATTTACCACCCTCCTGTGGTGGGGGAGAGATACTTTCGCTGGTATTGTGGGATTATCGGATGTTCCTACAATCGTATATTTAAGCATTTTTGTGATTGCCTTTGATGCTCTAAGCACCATTCCATTTGCCAAACTCCGATTGGAAGAAAGACCACGGAAATATGCGCTGATCAAAGTTGGGGGTATTCTGATTAATATATTTTTCGTTTGGTTCTTTATTGGTTACTGCCCGAATAATATGGAATATGTCTCTAATTCTTTCCTGATATTTATTTATCATCCGGATATTAATCCAATCGTTTATGTGCTAATTGCAAACCTGATTCAATCCATATTTACCCTGATATTATTATACAGTGAAATATCTGATATCAAGTTCAAATTTAATTTTCGCCTATGGAAAGAAATGCTGATCTATTCCTTGCCTTTAGTGATTGTTGGAATGGGTGGTATGGTGAATGAAGTTTTTGATCGGTTGATGCTTCGTTGGTGGCAGCCCGGAAGTGTATCTTTTAAAGAAGAACAGGTAGGGATCTATTCTGCCTGTTATAAATTAGCCATCCTGATAACCTTATTTATTCAAGCTTTCAGATTGGGAGCAGAACCATTTTTCTTTAAACAAGCCGAAGGTCGGGATCCTCAAAAGACCTATGCCCGGGTGATGAAATTCTTCGTGATTGTAGTTACGCTGATGTTTTTAGTTGTGAGTCTTTATTTGGATATCTGGAAAGTGTTTATCGCTCCGGGTTATTGGACCGGATTAAAAGTTGTTCCGATTCTTTTACTCGCTAATATTTTCCTGGGAATTTACTATAACCTTTCTATCTGGTATAAAATCACCAATAAGACCAGCACGGGGGCATATATTACTTTAGCCGGCACCTTAATCACAGTAACACTTAACTATTTATTTATCCCAAAATACGGTTTTGTGGCCTGTGCGTGGGCTACTTTTTTCTGTTATTTTACAATGATGGTTCTTTGTTATGTTTATGGCCAGAAATCTTACCGGATCCCTTATGCATGGAAGAAGTTGCTGGCTTATATCGTGATTGTGGTTTTACTATTCTTCGTTCATGAAGGGCTAATCTTGGTATTTACCAATCAGATTGTAAATTATTCATCGGCCACGATTTTATTACTGTTTTATATTTGGTTTGTTGGAAGAATAGAAAGAAAGGAATTGCCGGGGCTGCCTATCGTTGGGAAATATTTTGGATGATAAGGTGTTTTTGAATTAGGTAATTTATTCGCTTTATTTTTAATTTATTTAAACGATAAGTTAAGAAAATAGTGTGCAGATTCCCGATACTATTTTTAAAAGCTATTTGTTATATTAACTTCTGATATAAAAGCCAATTTATCAAGACTTTTTTAATGGATTTAAAGGTCTGAAAAGAAAGCAAAAATATAAAATTGCAAACAAGTTGTCTTTTTCATCCTACTACCTTACCTTTGCGGCCAAATTGAAAAAGGTCTAAAAAATATTTATTTTATGGCAAATACAGGAAAGATTAAACAAATTATAGGTGCCGTTCTTGACGTGCATTTTGAGGGAGAGAATAAACTTCCCGAAATTCTTCATGCGCTTGAGCTAACTAAAGCAAACGGAGAAAAACTTGTAATGGAAGTGCAGCAACATTTGGGAGAGGATAGTGTGCGTTGTATTGCCATGGATAGTACCGAAGGTCTTACCCGTGGAATGGACGTATTAGATACTGGTATGCCGATTTTAATGCCTATCGGAGACGAAATCAATGGTCGGTTATTTAATGTAACAGGTGATCCAATTGATGGTTTACCAGCTGTTTCAAAAGTAAATGGTCGTCCGATTCATAATAAGCCCCCATTATTTGAAAATTTAAGTACTGCTTCTGAAATTTTATTTACGGGTATTAAAGTAATTGATTTGATCGAGCCTTATGCAAAAGGTGGTAAAATTGGATTATTTGGTGGTGCCGGAGTAGGTAAGACAGTATTGATTCAGGAATTGATTAACAATATTGCGAAAGCATATAGTGGTTTATCCGTATTTGCTGGTGTAGGTGAGAGAACACGTGAAGGAAATGATCTGATGCATGAGATGATTGAAGCAGGTATTATGAAATACGGCGATAAGTTCAAAAAGAGTATGGAAGAAGGTGGATGGGATCTGGAATCCGTAGACATGGAAGATCTGAAAGATTCTAAAGCAACTTTTGTATTCGGACAGATGAATGAACCCCCGGGAGCAAGAGCACGTGTTGCTTTGAGTGGTCTGACAGTAGCAGAATATTTCCGTGATGGAGATGGTACAGGAAAAGGAAAAGACATTTTATTCTTCGTAGATAATATCTTCCGTTTTACCCAAGCAGGTTCTGAAGTATCCGCTTTGTTAGGAAGGATGCCAAGTGCAGTAGGTTATCAGCCAACTTTGGCTACAGAGATGGGATTGATGCAGGAAAGAATTACATCTACTAAAAATGGTTCGATTACTTCCGTTCAGGCGGTTTATGTACCTGCGGATGATTTAACGGATCCGGCTCCTGCAACCACGTTTGCGCATTTGGATGCAACGACAGTATTGAGCAGAAAAATTGCGGATTTAGGAATTTATCCTGCAGTAGATCCATTGGATTCTACTTCCAGAATTCTTTCCCCGGCCATCGTAGGTGAAGAGCATTATAATTGTGCAAACAGAGTTAAATTAATTCTTCAGCGTTATAAGGAATTACAGGATATCATTGCAATTCTTGGTTTGGATGAATTAAGTGATGAAGATAAATTAACAGTAAGCCGTGCACGTAGGGTTCAGCGTTTCCTTTCACAGCCGTTCCACGTAGCAGAGCAGTTTACCGGATTAAAAGGTGTATTGGTTTCTATTGAAGACACCATCCGCGGATTTAATGCGATCATGGACGGAGAAGTAGATGAATATCCTGAAGCTGCGTTCAACCTTGTAGGGAATTTGGATGATGCTATTGAGAAAGGGAAGAAAATGATGGCTGCAGCACAGGCATAAAAGATATTTAAATCACAATAACTCTAATATTTCGTGACTTTATGATTTTAGAAATTCTAACACCCGAAAAGAAAATATTTAGTGGAGAAGTTTACGGCGTTCAACTTCCGGGTATTGATGGATTGTTTGAAGTGTTGGATAAACACGCTCCTTTAGTAAGTGCTTTAAAGGCAGGAAAACTAAAAATAATGAAGGATAAAGTTGCCGCAGAAAATTATACTATCCAAAGTGGATTTGTGGAAGTGCTAAATAATAAAGCGATGGTTTTAGTTGAAGGTGCTACGAAAATTTAAAGACAATCTATAAAATATTAAAGGTGATGATTCTTTAAATGGATCATCACCTTTTTTAATTCCGGTCATCCATTCTGACAATGAAAAGAACTGTTTTTTGATGAGATCTATTTATATGATCCAGAACCTAAACTGTTGTGGGTAAAATCCAGAATTTTCTTTCAACTATCCTAATTTTAAATTCTTTCTAATTAGTTTTCAACAGACTGTGCAAAAAGTTAAGCCTTTTAATAGAGAAGGGAAACTATCTTGCGTACGATTCGGTTTGATAGAATTCAATTCTGTCATTAAAAGGGAATCCGGTTTAAGTCCGGAACTATCCCCGTAGCTGTAATCCTGTTGCAAGTGATTGCAAAAATTTTCGGCAAAACTATTTACCACTGTCCCGATAAAGTCCGGGATGGGAAGGTCCGCCGCAAATCAGGAAAGTCAGAAGACCTGCCGATTCAATCTTACGGAACACAACTTTCGGAGGAAAAGTGAGGTCGTCGCCTTAATGCAAGATTCATTGCATTAGGGTCTGCCACTCTCCTTGTCCCCCGATATTTTATAAATATTAAAAAATATATCATGGGATTATTTGATAAAAGAGTCAATTATAAACCTTTTGAGTATCCGGAAATAGTTCAATTTACAGAGGCGATCAATCGCTCTTTCTGGGTTCATTCTGAAGTGGATTTTACCGCCGATACACAAGATTTTCATTCTCATTTATTACCAGCAGAAAGAAGTGCGGTAAAAAGAAGTTTGCTTGCTATTGCGCAGATAGAAGTAGCCGTGAAATCCTTTTGGGGAAATTTATACGACCATTTTCCAAAACCGGAAATTAACGGATTGGGAAGCACTTTTGCGGAATGTGAGTTCCGGCATTCGGAAGCATATTCCAGATTATTGGAAGTATTGGGATATGAAGATGAATTCACCCGTTTGATCGAAGTACCTGCAATTAAAGAACGGATTGATTATTTAACCCAGGCGCTGTCGAGTGCGAAATCCAGAGACAAAAAGGAGTACAGTATTTCCCTGATCTTATTTACAATTCTGATCGAGAACGTTTCTCTTTTTAGCCAGTTTGCTATTATTCTTTCTTTTCCAAGATTTAAAGGCTGGATGAAAAATGTCAGCAATATTATTGCCTGGACATCGATTGATGAGCAAATCCATGCTAATGCCGGTATTTATCTTATTAATAAAATTAAAGAAGAATACCCTGATTTGCTGGATAAGGGAACACTAGAGAGAATCGCAGAAATGGTTAGAGAGTCGGTAGATATTGAAGAGCGTATTCTTGATTGGATTTTTGAAGAGGGAGAAGTGGAGATCATTAAAAAGAAGGATCTTCTGAATTTTATCAAATTCAGAGTAGACGAAAGTTTGGAAAAAATTGGTATGCCCGGGCAGTACTTTATTTCTTCAGAGCAGTATAGACCAATGAAGTGGTTTGAAGAAGAAGTTTTCGCAAACAGTATGGACGATTTCTTTGCCAAGCGCCCGGTTGATTATACCAAACACGACAAGAGCATTACAGCAAATGACTTGTTTTAATTTAGTTAAAAAAATGTACTAATTATATGGAAATGATATTTGATACCCCACCCGTAAATGAGAGAATGTGGTGGTTGAATGAGGAGAGTGAACAGAATTTGAATAGAGGATATTTGCTTAAAGGAGAAACTGTTGAAAAAGCAATTGAGAGAGTTTGTGGGGCAGCAGCGCGTCGTCTTTACAAACCGGAATTGCAAAGCTCCTTTCAGGAAATGATCGAACGGGGTTGGATGAGTTTAAGTTCACCCATCTGGGCCAATATGGGAACAGAAAGAGGTTTGCCCATTTCTTGTTTTAATGTGCACGTGCCGGATAATATCGAAGGAATCACGCACAAACTGGGAGAAGTGATTATGCAAACAAAACTGGGCGGTGGAACGTCCGGATATTTTGGTGGTTTAAGAGGTAGGGGAAGTACCGTAACCGACAATGGTAAAAGTAGTGGAGCAGTCAGTTTTATGCGTTTATTTGATACTGCAATGGATACTATTTCACAGGGTGGTGTCAGGCGGGGAGCCTTTGCGGCTTATCTGGATATTGACCATCCGGATATCATGGAATTCCTGCAAATAAAAGATATTGGTCATCCTATTCAGAATCTTTTTTCTGGTGTATGTGTACCTGATTATTGGATGCAGCACATGATCGATGGGGATATGGCAAAAAGAGAAATATGGGCCCGGCTATTGGAATGTCGTCAGCAAAAAGGCTTACCCTATATCTTTTTTACAGATAATGTAAATAAAAATAAGCCTCAGGTTTATAAAGATCTGAATTATACCATTAATGCAAGTAACCTATGTTCTGAAATCATGTTGCCTTCTACAGAAGATGAGTCTTTTATTTGCTGTCTGTCTTCGATGAATCTGGAAACGTATGATGAGTGGAAAGATTCCGACGCAGTAAGGCTGGCCATCTTCTTTTTGGATGCAGTTCTTCAGGAGTTTATTGCAAAAACGGAAAATGATTTTTATCTGGCCAATGCAAATCGTTTTGCTAAAAAGCATCGTGCATTAGGCTTAGGGGTATTAGGCTGGCACTCTTATCTGCAAAAAAATATGATTCCATTTGAAGGAATGAAATCAAAACAATTAACGACCTCCATATTTTCTGATATACAAACGAAGGCAGAAAAAGCAAGTCGTGACCTGGCGCGAATCTATGGAGAAGCACCATTATTGGAAGGGTATGGAAAGAGAAATACAACACTTACTGCCATCGCTCCGACAACTTCTTCGTCGGCCATCCTGGGACAGGCATCTCCCGGAATAGAACCATTTAATAGTAATTATTATAAAGCGGGTCTGTCGAAAGGAAACTTTATGCGCAAGAATAAATATCTGAAAAAACTTTTGGAAGCGAAAGGGATGGATACGGAAGATACCTGGCGCACCATCATGTTGAACTATGGAAGTGTGCAACATTTGAATAGTTTAACTCAAGAAGAAAAGGATGTTTTTAAAACCTTTAAGGAAATCAGTCAACTGGAGATCATTCAGCAGGCGGCCATCCGTCAAAAATACATTGACCAGTCTCAAAGTTTAAATCTGAATATACCTTCTAACCTTCCGGTGAAGGAAGTGAATAAATTAATGATCGAAGCCTGGACGTTGGGTGTAAAAACCTTGTATTATCAGCGCAGCCAAAGCGTTTCCAAAGAATTGGTAACAAGCCTGGTGGATTGTAAAAGTTGTGAAGGATAGTTATTAAAGAAAATATTTCGTCAAAGAATATTTCATAATAAAACGGGAAGATTTTTTAAAAATCTTCCCGTTTTTATTTTTACTATACAAATAAATGTATTTTGTGATTATGGATACAACAAATACTTCTTTCTCATATTTTTATATTCATTCAATCCTGCCTGCCAGCCGGCTCTAATCTTCTCAATAGGAACTCCGTTTATCACTTGCTGTCTGAAATCACCAGAGCCAATTTGGATTTCAATATTATTCATTTCTCTACTCAATTTTGAATCGAAGAATTGTTCTTTATTGGGCGAAGCCTGATATAATTCCATAATCCAACCAAAATTGATCTGTTTGCTTTTGCGTAATAATTCAATATCATATTTCCGAAGATCCAGGCCATAGCAAACCTGATCCATAAACAATGGTGTTTCTGCCATTCCTTTTATACCGGTTGGTGTAAAGGAGAAATCATAAATACCTTTTAAATAAGGACTTCCTAAAACGGTGAATGGAAAATAGGTTCCTCTTCCTAAATTGATATAGGTTCCCTCAAACATACATAGAGAAGGATACAGTAAAATAGATTGCTGCGTATTTAAATTTGGTGAAGGCGCTACAGGTAAAACGTACGGCATATCATGATGGTAATTTGCCACGGGTATAATTTTAATATTAGCTTGTACACCATCTTTCAGCCAGCCTTCTCCATTGGCCATTTGGGCAAATTCACCTACTGTTAATCCATGCGACATTGGGATAGGAAACATTCCGATTCCGGATCTGTACTTCATATCCAGCACTGGTCCGTCAATCAAATATCCATTCGGATTTGGCCTGTCCAGAATCAATAATTCTTTTCCATTTTCATGACATGCTTCCATCAATCTTGATAGGGCATTGATGTTTGTGTAAAAGCGCACACCTACATCCTGCAGGTCATACAATACAATATCAACATTTGCCAAATCTTCTTTAGTAGGTTTGTTCTTAGCTCCGTATAAAGAAATGATGGGGATGCCGGTAAGTTGGTCAATTTCATCTTTTACATCGGCGCCTGCACTTGCGTTTCCGCGGAAACCATGCTCCGGACCAAAAACTTTTACAATATTTATCCCACGGTTTTGAAGACTGTCTACTAAATGTTTCTCTCCAATAATGGATGTTTGATTCGCAAGAATAGCCACCCTTTTTCCTTTGAGATAAGGAACATATAATTCTGTTTGCTCTGCACCAGTTTTGATCCCCGAAGGATCTTTTTTGCTGCTTGCAATTCCTTTATTAGTTGAGCTGCAAGAAATAAAAATTAGCAGGAAAAAAAGGGCAATCGATTTTCCCAAAATTGATATGATTTTCAAATGCACGTTTTTAATTTTTATGGAAACAATTTTACTCAATTTAAGAATATCTGCCGAAAGCTCATATTAGAAAGTTATTTCTTAAAAGATATTTTCAAGCCATTTGTAGATATTTAAAACGGGATATTCTTTATAAAAATCAAATTAGAATTCGAAAATGAATCCGATCGTTGGTAAAATGGATGTGTTATCCTTTTTTAGAATGACAGGAATTGAATTGGTCCCATCCGGTTGGATTGGATTACCATCTGTTGTTTCAAAACCTGAATTATCTGAATTTCTTTTAAAAGTATAATTAGGAATGCCTTCCGTTTTAAACTTAAATAAATTCTGGATATCGATGTATAAGTTCAGGCTTGTCTTTTTGTAATTGTATTTTTTATCCAGGCGGAAGTCTACCTGATGGAAAGGTTTTAATCGTAAAGAATTGATAGCAGCATATTCCAGTGTGCCAATTCCTGTGAGTAAATAATTTGATCTTGATTCGGGTAAATCAAAAGGTGTATACGGAGCCCCGCCTGCTAACCGGTATTTCAAACCTAATTCCCAATTCTTTTTTAATTTCTGCCCTAAGGTCGCAGAAACCAGATATCCATAATCCCAGCTCGAGGGCAGCAATCGACCATTTGAACCGGAAAATTAACTTTTGTAAAAAGTGGTGCTTAGAGCATAAAAAGTATTCTTGATTAACTTTTGTTGTACAAAAATCTCCAATCCATAGGTTGTTCCTTTCCCTGAACTGGTCACATGTTCATTTCCTACCGCAGAAAAATCAGCACCCTGGTTATCCAAAGAAATGCCTGTGCGTACGGACACCGGATAGTTATCATATTTTTTATAAAACCCTTCCAGGGTTAATCTGAAATCATTTCTGGGAATAAATTGAAAACCGAGAGCATAATGAATGGTATGAATGTAATCCATGTCCTGATTGACTAAAACATTCAGGTTGTTTCTATATCCTAAATTGGTATAAACAGGTATTTTATAATAGGATCCTATTGATCCGGTAATATCCCAGGAAGGCAAGGTTTTTAATGAAAAAGATAAACGTGGTGATAAGGTATGAAATGGATTCATTCCTTTAGTGGTAAATGAGTTCATGTCATTTCTAATTCCTCCTGATAAAAGTAAATTGTTATCAAAGAATCGCTTGGAAACCTGGGCGAAAAGGCCATATTTAAAAAAGGAAATATCGGAATTAAAATTTACGGTTACTTCTGGTGAAATGATTTCTCCATTTTGATCTTTAATTTCATTGCTTATTTTATTAAAAAGGACAGCTTGATATTTCACATATTGTGCCATCAGGCCGTAGGAAAACCGCCATCCATCTATGTATTTGTTTACATCCAGTCTGAGTTTGTTTTCGATCTCATATGATTTTAGATTCAAGGATTCAGGACTTCCGGGAATCGTATTATCTGATAATTGAACGGCCTGATTGCGAAACATATTTCTGCTCAACGCAATATTCACATACCCTTTATTAATTAATCTTTTCAAAGAGGTGCCAATGGTGTAGGTCCATTGATCTATATCCGGATTTGATCGGAGGATATATTCATTTTCCAGACTGGATTTTTTTGGAACTGCCAGTCTAAATTTATCAATA
>JBDSBN010000157.1:0-3212 GCA_039921585.1 Ginsengibacter sp.
TTTGAACGTTATTTTCTATAAATGAATTAATAAAATGACCTCTGTCAGCCGGGAATAGATTTAAGTTTTCCTGAGCCTGACAAAGATCACCAAATAAACTTCCCGCTTCTACTGAGGCAAGTTGATCTTTATCTCCTAACAAAATAACTTTTGTATCCGGAGCCAGGGCTAAAAACAGTTTTGCAAATAATGCCACATCAATCATAGAAGATTCATCGATAATCACCACATCATAATTCACCGGGTTGTCCTCGTTATGTTTAAAATAAATTGAATTGGGCTGAAAGCCTAATAATCGATGAATGGTTGAAGGGATAATTGTTTCAAAGCTGTTTTTTATTTGATCGCTTAAGGGCATATTTGCATTCGACGTTGCGTTTTTTAAACTATCTCCCATACGCGCTGCAGCTTTGCCTGTTGGAGCTGTCAGGGCAACTCTTAATTCCGGATTTATAGAATACAATATGGCAAGAACTTTTGCCACAGTCGTTGTTTTACCCGTTCCCGGACCACCTGTAATGATTGTAAACTTATTTAGTGCAGCACTGAGGGCAGCAACTAATTGCCAATTTATTTCCGAAGTTGCATCAGGATTTTTTTCCGCAGGAAATAAATCTCTAATAAATGAGGCATGCTCTTTTAGGATGTCTTCATTTATTTTTTTCTGTTGGTTTTCACTTTTTATAAGTTGGGTGATGCTGTTAAAAATGATGGTTTCGTAATTGTAATATCGGTGCATATACAATCGGTTATTGGAAAGAATAAAGGGTTCTATAGTGGATCCATCGGAAACTAAATTCTCATTGTTTATATTTCTTTTGCGGAAAGTATAAAGGTTATCCAGATCAGATTCCTTCAGCTCATTCAGGTCAATGCAAATATGACCTTCACTCATCTTTTTGGATAACAGATAAATATAAGGATGAAGATTTTCCGAAGGGAAATATTCAGCAAATTGCTGATGTACATTATTAGTAACTTTCATTTCTGAGAATTATGTTTTGATATGGAGCTTTTAGTGTTCGATTGTTCAGTCCTTTTATGATTTCCTTCAAATTTACAGAATCATTTTACCGTCTAATGTCGAACAGGAAACAATTTTTTGTCCTCTGTTATTTCATCTACCTTCTATAATAAACAATATCATTTGAACAGACATTAATAAGGATGCAGACCTGACTTTATTATACTTTATTATTCTTTTCATAACTTTAATGCAAAACATTATATCATGAAACTTACATCAATTTTCTTGAAAGAATTACAAAAGGAATCTAAAGTAACCCGTAAAATGTTAGAAAGAGTTCCATCTGAAAAATTTGATTGGAAAGCCCATCCAAAAAGTATGAGTGTGAAGGAAGTAGCCTCCCATATTGCAGAACTTGCTGGTTGGATTCCGATGGTATTATCCACAGAAGAACTGGATTTTGCATCAATGGATTATAAACTCCCCGAAATTAACTCTACAGATGATCTAATGAATCTTTTAAACTCAAATATTGATATGGCTGAGTCCTTTTTAAAGCCTGATAATGAGGAGAAATTATCTCAAATATGGGTATTACGAAGCGGAGAAACCATTCATAGTAAGGAGACAAAAGCAGAAGTAATCAGAATGGTTTTTAATCAGATCACTCATCATCGCGCTCAGTTAGGTGTGTATCTAAGATTATTAGATATTCCGATTCCTGCTACCTATGGTCCAAGTGCGGATGATACTGAGTTTGGTTCCATATAGATTGACACTTTCGATATTGTAATGAAATTTTAATTCTCCTTATTTTATTTTAAATGGGAAGTTTTTGTTTGTAGTATGCAATTTTATCTTCCAGTTTAATTCTTGCATACCGGGGAGAAGGGGAGGGCAGCGCTTCCACATTTTCTATTTTTGGAAAAATCTTTTTAAACTCCTTTTCTACGAATTTGCTTGTTGTGTAAATAAAATGAAAAGAATGTTTTTTCAGCATTTTTTTTATTGCTTTATTATTGTATTCAATTACTTCCAGGCTGTTGTCACTGTTATTGCTTTCTATTCTCTTTACCTTTAAAAACAGGTCTCCTATTGCAATTCCTTTCCTGGTAAAAAGTTCTTTTTTTTCTGTAGTTGTATTTAATTCTTCATGGTATACTTTCCGGATTATATGCCAAAATTGATTTCTCTTTGAGCTGTAGAACCACTCATCCTGTCCTTCAACCTGAACATTGTTTCTTCCGGGGAAAGATCCAATTATCAGAACTTTCGCATTTTTTGGAACAAATAATTTGTGTGGATGAGTTTCAATTTCCTGCATTGCTTTGCGTAGACTTTTCAGTTAACGAGTGTCAATTTACTATATAAATTTGAATTTTATTCCGGATGTCTTTTAATGCTCAAGGATTTTAGTTGTTCCTTAAAATAAGGATCCTTGAGCACCCGGTATTCTAAAATCCGCAGTATTTAATTTCCATCTATCCTCATTCAGACCATATAATTTTGCATAAGTTTTGTATTGTTGTTTTACAATTTCTGCGATGCTTCCTTCTCCGCGCATACGGATGCCCCAGCGGCTGTCACTCACTTTCCCATCATGACTGGCCTCAATTGAATGCCACACTTTATCTGCTCTGTCCGGAAAGTTTTTATATAACCAATCATGAAATAACAATTTCACGGAGCCATTTAACCGGATAAAAGTATAGGATGTAAATTTCGCTCCTACATCACTGGCAGCTTTCATGATGCGTTGCATTTCATGTTCATTGAGTCCTGGAATCATAGGTCCCATCATCACTCCGGTGCGTACTCCTGCCATACTAAGTTCTTCAATAACACGTAATCTTTGCTGTGCAGATGCAATTCTTGGCTCCATCACTCTTCTCAAATCTTCATTTAAAGTAGTAATGGAAACCATAGCAGATACAATTTGTTTCCGGGCCATTTCCTGCAGAAGATCTTTGTCTTTAAGGATCCACGAGTTTTTAGTAAGAATACTTACAGGTTGATTAAACTCATTACACACTTCCAGCATTTTTCTGGTCAGCCGATATTTTTGCTCCGCGGGTTGATAACAATCTGTGTTCCCACTCAACATGATTGGTTGTGGGTCCCATTTTGGATGCATCAGGGTTTTTCTCAAAATTTGCGAAGCGTTTATCTTAACAATGATCTTGCTTTCAAAATCCAAACCGGCGCTAAATCCCCAAAACTCATGGACATTTCTTGCATAACAATA
>JBDSBN010000158.1:0-24178 GCA_039921585.1 Ginsengibacter sp.
TCATTCAACGGACGAAGTCCTATTCAACGAGCGAAGCTCCATTCAACGGACAAAGTCCTATTCAACGAGCGCAGCCCATTCAACGGCGCAGCCCGTTCAACTGCTCAGCAATTCAACGGCCGCAGGCCCATTCAACTGTCCCAAGGACTATTCAACGGCCTTAGGCCCATTTATGGAATAAAAACTTTTACTTTGCTCCATTATAAAACAAACGCTTTTCATGAAGAACTTTAATTTTAAAAAATTAATGCCGCATCTTGTGGCGGTAGTTATTTTTTTTGTTGTTGCGGTCGTTTATTGCAAACCCGCTCTTACCGGTCAGGTAGTATCCCAACATGATATTCAAGGCTGGCGCGGGATGGCTCAGCAATCTTTTGAGTTTGAAGAAAAATACGGCCACTACCCTTTATGGACAAACAGCATGTTTAGCGGTATGCCGGCTTTCCAGATAATGATGGGCGGCAGCATTATTCATCTTCATTACTTTTATGATCTCCTGACTCTTTGGATGCCCAAACCAATCAGCTTTTTCTTTTTGGCTTGCCTGGGCTTTTATTTCTTGTGCATCATAGCACGGGCCAATCCATGGGTAAGTATCATGGGTGGCATTGCCTACGCCTACTCTACCTTTGATCCGATCATCGTGGCGGTAGGACATGACACACAAATGATTTCTCTGGGCTTTGCCCCATTTGTAATTGGGGGCATTTTACTACTATTCCAGCGAAAATATTGGGCAGGCCTGGCAGTTACTTCTCTATTTTCTGCACTGCTCATCATGCAAAATCACGTTCAGATAGTATACTACACATTGATTATTGCGGTCATTATGACGATCGCTTATTTTATCAAAAGCTATAAAGAAAAACAAATTGCGCATCTCATTAAAGGGGTGGGCTTAGCGGCAGTCGCAGGAATTATCGGATTAATTTGTAGTGCGGTAACCATGTTGCCTACTTATGAATATGCAAAAGAAAGTATGCGCGGCGGCAGATCAGAACTCACCTTAGGCGACACCAATGTCAAAACGAAAGGTGGACTGGATAAGGATTATGCTTTTCGATACAGTTTTGGTTTCGTAGAAACTTTTACATTTATAGTTCCCGGGTTATATGGCGGAAGTAATGGCGGGGATGAGTATACAACGGATTCAAAATTTGTAAAGGCTTTTTCACAATTGGGTGTACCGGAAGAGCAGGCAGTGCAATATGCAAACAGTTATTCTTATTGGGGTGATCAACCGACCACATCCGGACCTGTGTACCTGGGTGCAATAGTTTGTTTGTTATTTATTTTTGGAATGATTTATTTAAAATCCTGGTATAAATGGTGGCTGTTGATTACAAGCATCGTTGGTTTAATTTTGGCATTTGGTGCTAATTTGAAAGGATTGAATTTTTTCCTTTTCGATTACCTGCCCTTGTATAACAAATTCAGAGCACCAACTATGGCACTCGTTATTCCTCAATTTTGTTTTCCATTAGTAGGAGTATTGGCAATAAGTAAACTTATAAAAGAAGAATTTGACCCGGCTGAAATGGCGAAAAAGTTAAAACTAACCGCAATTATCTCCGGAGTAATTATCGTAATCCTAACCGGGTTTTATTTCACCGCAGATTTTACCGGGAGAATGGATGCCGGATTAAAAGAAAATATTCAACAAAGTCTGCTTACACAAGTACCCGCCGGACAGGAAGTACCCGCTCAACTTGCACAGCAGGCTCAAAGCGTCAGCAGTGGGATTATTGCAGCCTTGCAAAGTGATCGTCAAAGTCTGATGGGCGGAGACCTTTTACGAACAGCTATTTTAATGGCGCTTGGATTGCTTTTAATGTATTTTTTTACAAAGAAAAAGCTCACTTCCTCAATTTTGATAGGTGGCTTGCTGATCTTAACGTCATTCGATTTGCTGGGCGTGGCAACAAGATATTTAAATCAAAATAACTTTATTGACGAAAGCCAATTTGAAGCTGTATTTATTCCGACAGAAGCCGACCGGCAAATTATGAGTGATCCGGATCATAATAATTTCAGAGTGTTCAATCAAACTGTTGATGTATTCAATGATGCGACAACATCGTACCATCACAATTCTGTGGGTGGCTATCATCCTGCTAAACTGGATTTATATAATGATCTAATAACCTATCAGTTAAGTAAAGGAAATATGCAGGTATTCAATATGCTGAATACAAAATATTTCATCACTCAGAATCCTCAATCAGGCAGGCCAATGGCCCAATTGAATCCGGAAGCATTGGGGAATGCATGGTTAGTTAGTAATATTAAATATGTAGGAACAGCGGATGAGGAAATGCTTGCGTTGGACAGTACGGATTTAGCCCATACGGCGATTGTGAAGAACAAATTTAAAGACCAAATTAAAACAGCTCCTGAAGCAGATTCCGGAGCGTACATTAAATTGAAAGAAAATTTAAATGATCATTTAACGTACACTTTCCATAGTAGCAAACCACAGGTTGCGGTATTTAGCGAAGTGTATTACCCTTATGGCTGGAATGCATATCTTGACGGCAAGAAGGCGGATTATTTTAAATCGAATTATTTACTACGGACAATGTATGTTCCTGCGGGTGACCATCAGATCGAATTCAAATTTGAACCCGCTTCGTATACAACCGGGAGAATGGTCAGCGTTATCGGAACTATCATTGTATTATTAATTATTATCGGAGCAATAGTATACTATGTGAGAAGAAAACCGAAACCAAATGCGCACGTACTGTAGCATGTAATACCACGGCGCAAAAAAAATAATAATTATGGTTATAGGAAAGGGGATGCTTGCTTCCAGGTTTATGGATTTTGAAGAAGATGAGGAAAGGGTCATTTTTGCCTCGGGAGTTTCCAATTCCAAAAATACAGATAAGGCCCATTTTGAAAGAGAAATTGATCTGCTGAAAAAGACGGTTCATGATCACCCTCGAAAGATTCTGGTGTACTTTAGTACCTGTAGCATTAATGATGCAGATTCTCAAAATGCACCATATGTCCTTCACAAAAAAGAGATCGAACAATTCATCAGGCAGAAAGTAGATAACTATTATCTGTTCAGGGTTTCAAACGTTGCGGGCACCTCCAATAATCCGTATACTCTGCTAAATTATTTTATCTTCAATATTCTTCAGGGGCATTCGTTTACAGTGTGGAAAAACGCCTATCGAAACATCATCGACATAGATGACATGTATGCCATTATTAAAAACATTCTGGAAGAAAAAACTCTTTTAAACACTACAATAAACATAGCAAATCCACAGAACTATTCCGTTCCATTCATTGTTCAAACCATAGAGGATTTCCTGAAGAAAAAAGCAATTTTTACTGAAACAGATCGGGGAGAAAACTACCTGATTGATACGGCACTTATTGAGCCAATCATTAAGAGTTTGCATCTCCCATTTGAAACAAATTATCTTACCTCCATCCTTAAAAAATATTATCATTCAAAATGACATACAAGCAGGCAATATGGAAGAGAAGAACAGAAGCCATGCTTGCCTGGCCATTTGTTATTTTAGGGAAATTAATGGCTCCTTTATTCCCTTTGAAGACGACACATAAGATCTTCATTTTTTGTCCCTCTGCAGATATAGGAGGTGCTAATAAAGTCAATGCAGATTTATGCAAAGCCTTTGCTGACAAATCTCCATTAGTTATTTTTTCCAAAAAACCTAAGAACAACGAATTCTTATCCAAGTTTCAAATTGAGGGCGTTCGCATCATTGATTTGCACAAACGGGTGGACAATAAATTCGTTCATGTTATTAACCTTTTTTACCGGGGAGTAATTTCTTCCTGGATCAATCGATCAGATAATCCTGTGATTATAGGTGGTGAGAGTTTGTTTTTCTATAAAGTATTTCCCTATATAAAAAAAGAATTCCGGCTTGTAGAAATTTCTCATTTGAATACCTGGTTTAACTTCACACAGGCATTTGTAAAAGACATTGATGTAAGAGTATTTAGTACTGCCAAATTAAAACGAGATGCGGAAGAACTTTATAAAAAAAATGATCTTCCAAATGAATGGTATTCCCGATTACATTTTATTGACAACATGGTAGAGATTCCATCTCTTGTTTCCCACGTAAACCCGAAGCTGGAGGTTGTTTTTATAGGTCGTGGTTCCCCACAGAAAAGAGTGTACCTCATCGCCGAAATTGCTAAAAAACTTCATGAAGCAAATGCACCGGTACATTTTTCCTTTGTAGGTGATGTCGATAAAGTTTTCCATACACAATACTATCCCTATTGCACCTTTTATGGAAATGTAAAGGACAGAAATAAAATGGAATCCATCTATCAACAATCTGATGTGCTACTCCTTACCTCTGCCTTTGAAGGACTCCCCATCGCGATTATGGAAATGATGGCTTATGGAAAAGTAGTTGTATCTACCGCTGTAGATGGCATTCCGGATTACATCACTCATGGTGAAAATGGTTTTTTATTAAAAAACAATCCGGATGAAAATAAGATCATTCAAGAAGCGAAAACGATATTATCTAAATTATCTGCAGATAAAAACTTATTGGAAAAAGTTGGTCAAAATAGCCGCATCTATGCAGAAGAACATTTTAGTGAGAAGGTGTTTAAGGAGAGATATTGGGAGGTGTTTTTTGGTGAATTAACTCAGTAGAAGAACTGTTCCATTTTACTCTACCTTACGGCAATTTCTACGTTTTTTCGCATAAATGTTGTTCTTTAAAGGAACAAGTTATCAATTTGGTTATATTGTTTTATATCATATTTTTACAAATATGAATAACAGGCATCCCTCACATGATGATTTCATAAGAACCATTCTATCCAATAAAGAAATTGCGGTAGATTATTTTAAAAATTATCTGCCTGCATATGTAAGTGGGCGTTTGGATTTTTCTAAAATGCACCAATTGCCGGACACCTATTTATCGGATGAATTAAAAAAATCCATGTCGGATATCGTATACTCCTGCAAAGTCAAAGATTCGAAAAAAAGTGTACAGGTGAGCTTATTGATCGAACACAAAAGTTATCCTGATAAATACACCTCAATACAAATCGGTAGTTATATTTTTTCAGCGTTTCAAAAGCAAATACAAAATAAAGAGACGCTATCACTGGTGATTCCCGTTCTGCTTTATCATGGGGAAACAAAATGGAAATACACCACTTTGGAAAGTCTTTTTAAAGATATTTACCAGGACTGGAAGCAGTTCTTACCAAACTTTGAGTACGTGTATAATGATCTGGGACTGTTAATTGATAAAGAAATTGAAGCTTTGAACAATAAGTTTCTGGCTGCCTCCATTTTGGCTCTAAAGCACAGTCGGGAAAAGAAATGGATTGAAGAAAATGCCCTGCAATTATTAATACTTGCTTCCCATGGATCAAAAGGACTTCGAAAAGGCTTTATAATTTATCTTTATAGCAGGAATCGGTTAGAAGAAAAAACATTAAATTCGTTACCGGAAGGAATTAAACAAGACGTCATGAATACATTGGATATATATTTTGAAAAAGGGATTGAACAAGGAATCGAACAAGGGATCGAACAAGGAATCAAAAAGGGTAAAGAAGAAATTGTTCAAAACCTTATAAACACCGGCAAGTTTACAATCCCAGAAATTGCAAACCTGGCAGGAGTTCCGGAGGCTTTTGTAAAAAAGGTTAATGCATCGATCAAAAGGGAAGAGTAATTTATCTTCAGAAAAGGTTTAATTTTTTCTTCGTTTCCGGAAGCAATTAAACATGACGTCATGAACACATTGGATATATATTTTGAAAAAGGAATTGAGAAAGGGATTGAACAAGGTAAAGAAGAAATTGTTCAAAACCTTATAAAAACGGGTAAATTCACTTTACCAGAAATTGGAAACCTGACAGGAGTTCCGGAAGCGTTTGTAAAAAAGGTTAATGCATCGATCAAAAGGGAATAGTAATTTATCTTCAGAATAGGTTTAATTTTATCTCACTTCTTTTTATTAAAATAATTGATTTTAATAAAAAACCTACAAGAACTTTTATAACTGAATTACTCAACAGAAGAAAATGTGGACAAAATATCAGTTTGATTAAATTAAGATCAGTCTTCAAATTTATTTTTCAATCTTGCCATACAGTAGCTCATTATCATTGCTGTTTTAGAAACAATTCCATTATAAATCATTCGGGAAGGAATTCGTTTTTGGAAAGCATACATTTCTTTTAGGATCAAAGGAAGTGATTCGGCTTCGTAATAATCATTTAACTCAATGTCATTTTCACCAAATCTTAAACTTCTTATAAGCCTCCACCATTGATCATATAAATAAACATTTTTAAGAGATTTAATCCCTTTGGAATACAACTCCCTTAAATTTCTGGGGAATAAATAGTCTCTTAAAAACAATAAATCCGGTTGACTTGTTCCCAATCCTCCCGCAGCAAAATTTGCAATGATGATATCTATGTATTTAACTTTTATATCGGAATGAAAGAAGCATTCAATATTAATATTCCAGTCAGCAAATGTTTTGAATTTTTCATTATAATATCCCACCACCTGATGGATTTTCTTTCGATAAAATATGGCCTGATGGCTGACATTTTGAAACAGAATTTTATCCTTTGTAAATTCTCCATCATACTTTCTTTTTAAAGCCAACGCGTAAACATTGCCGTACAAAAGATCGTATTTGTAATTTACAGGGTCAGAAAAAATAGTTTCTAAAACTTTATCATCATAAAATGTATCATCTGCTCCCAAAAAATAAACAAACTCTCCTGTTGCCATTTTGATGCCTTTGTTCATTGCATCATAAATACCCTTGTCGGGTTCACTTATCCAGAAAAGTTTTGAAGAGGATGTTTTTTTAATAATGTCTAATGTCCCATCTGATGAACCTCCATCCACAATAATAAGTTCCAGATTTTTATATGATTGATTCAACACACTTTTAATCGTATTTTCCAGAATTGTAACGGCATTAAAAACAACGATTATAATAGAAATTTTAGGTGTTGACATAAAAGATAGAAATCTGTAAATTTAATAATGGTTAATACTCCAATAAATACAAACGGACAATTATTTACCAAATTATTTGTATAAAAGTTTTATTGCTTATTTGGAAACTACTTCGCCAGAAATACTTTATTTCCTCAATCCAATACTTTTCAAAATAGTTCTTCCTATTTTATGAAAAATAGTTTTCTTATTTCCGAACCTTGTTCCGTAGTATTTAATCCAACTTTTATCATAAACCGGTATTAGAGAAGGTGGAATGCAATAGATAACATCATCTGCAATCGTTACCAGATTATCCGGGAATTGAGCTTTTAGTAATAAAATAATCTCATCAATTCTTGGCCATTGAGAATCATCATGAGGAGGAGGTAATGGTCCTAAAAAAGCACGGGCATCATCAATTAGAATGACTGAGCTTTGAAAGTTCTTCAATGCTTTTATTTCATCAATTAGCGGACATTCCATATCCTTACCCACTTCAGATATATTGCACCAATGACCATCCAACCAGAATAAAGAAGGAGAGTGGATGTTTTCAACCAACTCCGGCAAAACATCTTTGCTATTACCAACAAGAAATTCAATATTTTCAGGACATTCGGGTCGTGATGCAGTGGCCTTACTGATTTCCGGATCAATTTCAATGGTGTATACATTATCAAAATGACGGGCTGCCCAATAACTTGACCCACCTTTATAAGTTCCGGTTTCTATGAAGTTTTGAAACTTAGCTTCATTTTTGAATTCCAGTACAATCTCTTTTGGAAGAGAAAAACTCACATAGCCCATATATCAAATTATTTATTATTTATCCCTAAAACTTAGCGCAGAATTATCTGGTAATTATGAAAACTTAATGATTAGATTTAATAAAAATAGCATCTGCCTGCAAAATACGGTTATTATCCGGTGACCTTAATTGTTCTGTACTCCCTGCATAGGAAAATCCAAGATCTTTAAATACTTTATAAGTATCATCAAATAGCAATTGATCTTTATATAGCTCTGTGAAAGAAACTTCACATATAATCATGTCTGCTTTTTTTAGAGTATTTATTCCTCCTTTAATAACCTTATCCTCAAATCCCTGAACATCAATTTTGATTAGCATTGGGAGCTGTATTTGTTTCTGGTTCATTACATTATCCAATGTATCTACTTTTACCTGTATCGGATTTGTTTTTACAGCGAAATCAAAACTTTTGGTGTGTGTTTCGGCCAAGTGCAAAAATGATGAAGAGGCTGAAGATTCATTTACATTAAAGGTAATTTCTCCAGTTGAATCTCCTAGAGCAAGATTCACACCTTCAATTTCCGGCACATTTTTAAAGTTTTTTTCTAACTGTGCAAATGCTTCCGGGATAGGCTCAAAAGAATAAATCTTTGTTTTTGGAAAAAGAGCGTGCATTTTATCAGCAAATTGCCCCTCATTTGCACCGATATCAAGGATTGTTTTAAAACCAAATTCTTTCAACCAAGGGTATTCACCTTGAAGATTTTCTTCATCAAAATGACCTGCAAAATATGTTTGATGGTATTTCACGATGTCATACCCAACCTTTTGTAGCATCTTTCTGATAAACATTCTCATAGTGTATTGTTATTAATGTTTTTTAAAACATGGTTATCCTGCACCAAAATATTTGGGCTGATTAAATAAAAAAATAGAAAATTTCACTTGCAAAGAAAATACTTTTTAACCAGCGAGAAAAAATCATTCCTTCATGTTTGTTATTAGAAAGATATAAGCTTTTATTGCTTAAAAAAGCATGCACCATTGTAAATAGAATAAGCTATATCGAACCCCACCCATCCTTATTTTTCTTTGCAAAAAGATTGCTTTATTTTTGCGGCAAATTCGGCACCATACAAATTACATCTTACTTCATAAACGTTTATGCAACTTCAACCTCTTACAGCTATTTCCCCGATCGATGGACGCTATCGCAATCAACTTCAATTTTTAGATGAATACTTTTCTGAATTCGCATTGATTAAATACCGCGTAATCGTGGAGGTACAATATTTTCTCTTCCTGGCAGAAAAGAAGTTTTTTAAATTAACGCCTGCTCTCAAAAAGCAATTAGCACTGATTCCTGAAGAATTTTCTTTAGCTGATGCTGAAAAAATAAAATCAACAGAGAAGATTACCAACCATGACGTAAAAGCGGTGGAATATTTTTTAAAAGAAAAATTAAAAGAAGCAGGCGGAGATGAATTGCTGGAGTGGATCCATTTTGGACTAACTTCTCAGGATATTAATAATACGGCCGTTCCGCTCATGTGGAAAAATTCTATTGAACAGGAATATTTACCAATGGTAATGAATCTGCAACAGGAGATTTTACAGCTCGCAAAAAGATGGGAAAAAATCCCAATGCTGGCCAAAACTCATGGACAGCCCGCTTCTCCGACTATGCTGGGAAAGGAAATGATGGTATTTGCAGAAAGAATCGAAAACCAGGTTCAACAATTTAGCTATATCCCGTTTACGGGTAAATTTGGTGGAGCTACTGGTAATTTCAATGCACATCATGTAGCATACCCTAAAACTGATTGGGCTGATTTTGGAAACCAATTTTTAGAAAAAAAATTAGGATTGCAACGCCAGCAGTACACCACTCAAATTGAGCACTACGATTTACTGGCAGCTCATTTTGATAATATCAAACGCATAAACACTATCCTCATCGATTTTTGCAGGGATATTTGGTCTTACATCAGTATGGACTATTTCAAACAAAAAACGAAAGAAGGAGAGATCGGAAGCAGTGCCATGCCGCATAAGGTAAATCCAATCGATTTTGAAAATGCAGAAGGAAATTTAGGAATCGCCAATGCTTTACTGGAGCACCTTTCCGCAAAATTACCCATATCCAGATTGCAGAGAGATCTTACGGATTCTACCGTGATCAGAAATATTGGTATGCCTGTAGCGCATACAATCCTTTCCATATTTGCGATACAAAAAGGTATTTCAAAACTCATTCTGAATGAAGAAAAAATAAAGGAAGACCTCGATAAAAACTGGGTTGTGGTAGCTGAAGCTATTCAAACTGTATTAAGAAGAGAAAATTATCCTCAACCTTATGAGGCTTTAAAAGATCTCACAAGAGGGAAGGCTTCCATCAATCAGGATACCATCCATACTTTTATTGATAGCCTCAATATATCTGCGGAATTGAAGGAAGAATTAAAGAAGATCTCACCTTTTAATTTTACGGGGATTTATAGTTAATTTTTGAAGTTCAGATTTCAGATTTCAAAGTTCAAAGTTTAAAGCTTGGACTTTGAAATCTGAACTTTGGTAAATTGCAAATACCTATAAAGCGTGGAAGTGCTTTATTTAATGAGTCAACTTACTAAATCTTCTCCAGCATTGCATCGGCAACTACCTGATTCCCTTTCTGATTCAGGTGTACCCTATCTGTAGTTAAAATATCCTGTTCGAGATTTTGCGGATTATTTTTGTCGATATAATCAGTGAAATCCTTTCGCAGATCAACGAGTTTGCAATTCCTGGCAGTGGCAATTTTACGAACCACATCCGCATAAGCATTTAAATCTTTATCCTGAGCGTTTTCATCGTTTTTAAGCTCTCCAATTACGGTAGGAGTACATACAACAACCTTTGCTCCGGCAGCTTCTATTTTAGTAATAAGAGCATTGTAAAACTTTTCATACTTATCTAAATCTGTACCGGTTCCGGAAGTCTTGTGCCACACGTCATTAATTCCCACATAAATAAAAACGACATCCGGCTTTTTAGAAAGGACATCATCTTCCAATCTCAAATACAAATCATATACTTTATTGCCTCCTATTCCAGCACCAAATAATGCATAGTTTTCGGCCATTCCTTTCTCGTTCAGACTGCTTTGAATCAAGTCAATATAACCACCTTTTTTAACTCCCGCTTCAGTAATGGAATCACCAAAAAAAACAATCCTCTTTTTTTTCAAAGGCTTCATAGATAGTAAGCAAATTAAGGTTAGACCAAATAGGAAATATTTCATGGGGTTCGTTATTGAAGAATTGAAAAGGAGCAAATTTAATAGAAAATCTATAAACTATCAGGTAACTTTTATCGTTCTTTTCAGACGTTTTAAAATTTCCAAACAAGCACGCGCATTATGATAAGGGCACTTCCAAAAGCCAATCTTATCCTCTGACATTATTTGATTATTTTCATCAAGGCCCCAATACCATTCTCCAAATTCGGCATCCTTTAAATTATTTTTTACATACTCCCAAACCTGTACAGATTTTGATAACCACATATCATCCTGTGTTATTTCCCAGGCATTAAAAAATCCAACCATTGCCTCTGCCTGCTGCCACCAGTGCTTTTCCTTTAGAAGAATATCCTTTGCATAGTTTACTTCATGAAACAAAGCACCATCCTTATCCGATCCTTCTACAGCTGCTTCTGCCAATTCAAGAGCCTTCTTTTCAAAATAAATAATGTCATCTAAATCATCTATGGTATAAGCACACTCCAATAGCAACCAGGAGGCTTCTATATCATGACCGAAAGACCAGGTTTTTGATTTCACTTCCCAGGATTCAGACATAAATAAATGAAGATGCCCACTTTTATTATCAATGATTTTTTTCTGAAAAATGGAAAGCAAATCTTTAATCTTTTGTTTGAGCTTTTCGTTTTTCCATACACTGTATAAATTTGCATAAGCTTCTATAATATGCAAATGGGTATTCATTGTTTTTTGTTCGTTTTCATCTTTCTCGCTCAAGCGCAGATCATCTAATTCTTTCCACTCCCGTGAAAATGCCTCAATATAGCCGCCATTTTCCTGATCATAACTATACTTTTCAATCAGTGCGTACAATTCAATGGCAAAATTCAGGACAGCAGGTTTTTTGGTCAGCTTAAAATATTCAGCAAGACCATAAATACAAAATGCCAGTCCATAAATTTGCTTCTTTTCTTCCAGCGGTTGTCCTTGAGAACTTACTGACCAATAAACTCCTCCATATTTTTTATCCCTGAACTTCTCTTCAATATAGGTATATGCACGATCTGCAACAGCCTCATATTCTTCCATCCCGGCTAATGCCGCAGCAGAAAATGTCCATAAAATCCGACTGTTTAAAACAACTCCTTTGGATGCCATTAAATCAGGCTTATTATTCATACCCACCGCACCATAAAACCCACCTTTTTTCCGGTCCAGGCTGTTTTGTAGCCAGTAAATCAATATATCTTCCAATTCATTATTTAATTCTCTACTATATTTTTCAAGAACTACTGGAGACAAGGTTTGCGGAAATTCCATACGTATTATTGATTCCTGCTAAATGGTTGAAAACCCATCCGGCAAGATTCTTTTATTTTTTTTAATAATGTTGTTTAATGTTTGAACCGTGTTATATGAATTGAATCCATCTTCAGGAGTATTCATCACATAATCTACCAGTTTATCTACGGAAGAAGTGGCTACATGTAATCTTGTATCGGAAGAAGCATAATAAATAAATACTTTCCCATCTTCATCCTCTATCCACCCATTGGAAAACAGAACATTGGAAACATCCCCAACTCTCTCCTCTCCTTCCGGCGCCATAAAATATCCGCCCGGTTTATAAATCACTTTTGTCAGATCATCACGGTCTGTCATAAATAAATAAAGTACATACCGAAGTCCTGCAGCTGTATTTCTTACTCCATGTGCCAGGTGCAGCCAGCCGAATTCCGTTTCAATAGGAGCTGGTCCCAGGCCATTCTTCGACTCAGAAATAGTATGATAAATTCTGGGATCGATGACATTTTCCTTATGAATTATTGCATTTTCAATGGAATCGCTCAGACCAAAGCCTATGCCGCCCCCCTTTCCTGCTTCAATAAAACTGTCCTGCGGACGTGTATAAAAGGCATATTTTCCTTGCACAAATTTCGGATGCAGCACGACATTTCTCTGCTGTGGAGATGGCGTGATCAGATTTGCTAATCTTTCCCAATTGATTAGATCTTTGGTACGAGCGATTCCGCATTGTGCAATCGCAGACGACATATCGCCCGGAGCTGCATTGGGATCTTTACTTTCGGCACAAAACAAACCATAAATCCATCCGTCTTCGTGCTCTACAAGGCGCATATCATAAACATTGGTTTCCTCACTATCTGCTTCAGGCAATAAAACAGGGTAATCCCAAAATGTAAACTGATCAATTCCATTCGGACTTTCAGCTACTGCAAAAAACGATTTCCGATTCAAGGCCTCCATTCTTGCAACTACAATATATTTACCCTGCCATTTGATTGCACCCGCATTCAAAACTGCGTTAATTCCAAACCTTTCCAGCATCAATGGATTTGTGTCAGGATTCAAATCGTATCTCCAAAACAAAGGTGTATGCCTGTTGGTTAAAACCGGATCATTATATCGATCAACAATTCCATTTCCACCTTCTGATATTTCATTTTTTCGTTCAAGCAATTCTTTTTGTGCTTGCGCAAGGCATTCAAGCCTCCCATATTTTTCCTCAATCATAATTTTAAAATTTAATCTTCCATTTTATTCCACCAGGTATATTTCAGAATTACGAGAATGACACCTAAAATACCTATCGTTAATAACAAGGGAAGTTTCATAGATAATACCAGATACATAGGCAAGAGTGTGAGACAACACTGTCCGATGATACCTAGAAAAACGTTTAGCATATCCCATCCAAAGCGTTTGTTTGGCTTAAAGTTGGGATCATCTTTAACCACCAGTTCATGTATGGGTTTCCAAAACCCCCATGGGCGTACAGTAGCGTAGAATGATTTTAGCACTTCCTGATCAACTGGTTTCCCCATATATGTTCCAATAATTGAAGCAGCCAGAGATATCAGGAATAGAAGAGGCCAATAATATAGATCTACTGTTCCCGGGAAGAAATAAGGAAAGATGAGTGCTGAAATAATCCCAGTTATCATCCCGGCAAAAAAGCCGGTTCCGTTAAAGCGCCACCAATGCCATTTCAAAACATTAGCAGCAATATATCCGCCATATAATGCTCCTACTATCCACTGCAAAATACTATTCACATCACCTGCGAAAAAGCCCATTACAATACTGATAATAACTACCGTTATACCAGAAAGATAGGCCACTCGTGTTGTCTGCTTATCACTGGCTTTTTTATTGAAATATTTCAGGTAGATATCATTTACAATATAAGCCTGCGCCGCATTTAGCGTTCCTGCGAAGGTTCCTATAAATGCAGCCAACATTCCGGCAAGAAGCAAACCCATAAATCCAATGGGCACAAATTCATGAATTGTTGCCGGAAGAATTTTTTCAAAATCTATGTTACCGGTCGCTGTTTGCAAATTAAGCTGATCGAAATACAGAAGTCCTAAAACAGCAAAACCAATAATCATTAAATATCTTGTAGGTAAAAGAATGACTGAAACCAATCCACTCATTTTCGCTGCATCCTTTGGCGATTTGGTCGAAAGCAATTTCTGCATATCATAATTTGGTGTAGGCCCGGCCATACTTGCAAGAATTCCTTTTATGAGCATTAGTGTAAAGAAAATGCTGAACGGCTCAAACCCATCATTCTTTATTTTTTCATTTACCTCTGCTATAATACTGCTCCAATCCATGCCCATTTCTTTTCCAAAAAATGGAGATGCCCACCCTTCGGGTACATTCAAGGGCTGAACGGATAATTTATTCATAGCAATAATCGCTACAACCACTGCGGCTATTGTCATAATCACGTATTGGATAACATCAGCTAATACAATGCTGCGCATACCGCCCATAATGGCATAAACAACTGCTACCAACGTGAAAAATATCCCGTAAACGTGCGGTACAAATTCCGGCGAAACGTAAAATGGAACATAAGCGCTTACCTGACTCCAGGGAATAAAAATCTCTACAAATTTCCCCAAACCAATAAAACCATAAGCCATAAATCCAAGGCAACTAAGCAATGCAAATACAACAATGATCCATTGCGACCAATTACTATCCTGCCTGCTACCAAACCGGGTTTGCATCCACTCTGCTCCTGTGGTTACGTTTGATCGCCTGAGCCAGACTGCCAGATACATCATCAGAAATACCTGATTAAAAACCGGCCACAACCAAGGCAGCCAAAGACTTTTTAACCCATACACAAAAGCCAGGGTAACCATCCACATAGTACCCGAAATATCGAACATTCCCGAAGCATTCGAAATACCCAGATAGTACCAGGGGATTGTTTTGCCTCCAAGCAAATAGCTTTCTTTTGTAGCTCCGGCTTTTTTCCGAACCCAAAAACCCATGGAGATCATTACCGCCAAATAGGTCAGAAGAATGACAATATCGATGTAATGAAGATTCATAGATTATTTTTCTACGCTGTTGTAAATATGTTGCTTCCTAATATCCTTTTCAAACAGGATCCGGGGATTCCGGTAAAACTTTTTAAAATCACGGGCTGATTTCTGCCCGGGATAAGGACCGTAATAATGCATCTTATTGGTAGATTCCATGAAACCGTGATTTCGCCATACAAGCACCCAGGCTACTGGAAAACCTTCCAGAACTGGAAGCAGGGTTTTTGTCCACCACTGTTTATCCGGAATCGCTTCATAACCTGTTTCAGCAAATGCCATTATTTTCTTTTTTTCCAGCGCAATCGGATGAAGTATTTCTAAAAAGCTTCTGGCTTTTTTGATAAAAGCATCTCTATCTTCATTTGGGTAATGCTGATAGGTGTCCATACTAATTACATCCACTACATCATCTCCGGGATAAAATTGATCAAAATGATGGGAAGATTTTATTTCCGCTGTATTATAGACATACAATAAATGATGAAGAGATTTTTCATTTCTTAAATAGTTGACCGTAAAACGCCATAATTCTTTGAACTCTTCCGGACTGCAAACATTTTCGCACCACCAGAACCAATGGCCGGTTACCTCATGAAAAGGACGGAATAAAACCGGGATTGCTTCCCCGTTTTTCCCTTTTAAGCCATTCATGAATGCCGCTACTTTATCCAGCCAGTCTACATACAATTGGTGTTTAGATCCACCTTTTAGAATGGACGTAACAGTATTCTTTGTCGTATCCCAGGATGTACCGCCGGTCAGCGGATTTCTTAAGTGCCAACTGATTGTTATAGCTGTACCTCTGTTATATCCATCAATAATATACTCCTGCATTTTAGAAAAAGGTACTCCATCCAGATTGACTTCGTTGCCTAATTCCAGATGTCCGATATCCCAGCCAAAAATTGCAGGATACTCTCCTGTAAGAGATTTGATATCACTTTTGCCTTCTTTATATCTCCACTTAACTCCGTAGGCCATATCATCCTGATGACCAAACAGAGTAGAATGTTTACTCAGGGAATAGAGATTATTAAATAAAGCCACCGTTTCCTTTGATGCGAGAGGATCACTTACTTTTTGCGCATGTAAATTGTCTATGCTAAAAAGTAAGAAAAAAGTAAAAAATACACCTACGATTCTGTTTTTCATTATCCGATTACTTTCTGTTTTGTGTAAAATTTAAAAATTCCGGAAGGAATTTCCGGTAAAACATGTAATAGCCGGGCTTTTACACCCGACTAAACACACATGTTGAAAAACCATGAGAAAGACTTATTTACAAAGTTTTTATCAATAGAAACCCATATCATCGATATAAAAATCAGATTTATTACCGCTAAATTCCTGTAGAGTTACCGTGTTTATAGCTGCAGGATTTCCCAGGTTTGAAAAAGGTATCTGAAAATCTACCCAAGCTCCTTCTTTTAAAAGTACTTCATAGCCTTTACCTCCAACTCCATTCATAATTACTTTTACCTTCTTCTTATCCGTACCCGGACCACCATACAAAGAAACTTTGAAACCAGTGTAACCAGTCATATCCAAATCAGGATAATTCTTTCCATATTTCGCACCTCCCCAGCCACCTGAAGCAGTGAATTTAAGGGAATGGGTTCCTCTTCGAACCTGTTCTGTACTGGAAGCTGTTGATCCTCCCCAAGGACCTGACCACCAACCGGAAGCTGCGGCGTCCCCAAAAAGCAGGTATTGAAAACCAAACACTTTAGGCGACGTCACACTGCCACTTGGAGTTGTAATGGTAATATTTCCAAATGTGAATCCTGCCGGCACTTTTACTTTTATTTCCGTTTTAGTTTTAGAAACAATTGTCGCCGTCATATTTCCAAATTTCACCCCTTCTAATCCGTCAAAATAATCTCCTGAAAGAGTAATTGTTTCACCTGCATCGCCTCCTACCGGAGAAAAGAAATTGAAAATAGGTTTAGGCTGCAAAATTTTAAAATTATATGTAACCGAACCGTACTTAGTAGTTACGGTAATCGGATTATTTGCAGGATCAGGTAAAGTTGGAGGAATCTTTACCGTGATAGATGAATCATCGGCATAGTAAAGAGAATCAGCAGCCAAAATATTATTAAAATCAACTTTGAAAGTTGTCTTAAGATTTTGTCCTTTTATCAAAATCCATTCACCATAATTTACAGAGGGCAAAACATTTTGCCGATCGGTAAGATAAGAAACACTTTTAATCGAAGGAGGTCCATCCACCTTCACGGTTTCTTTTTTGCAACCGGACACGGCAAAAATAACCATCAGAATAACGACTATCTGCATTAAAAATGCCGGGTAAAATTTATGTTGTTTCATGTCTTTGTTAATTTAAGAGTTCTCTATATTTTAATTACCAGCCGGGATTATTTGAAGTGATTGCTTTATTAGAATTTAATTCACTCAACGGTATAGGAAGCAACAAGTTCTTTTGAGTCCGCACTTTGGATATATTATTTTGTCCAAGGGAAATTCTATTCATCACCTGCAGATATATCCCCCAACGCATCAAATCAAATCTTCTGACTCCCTCCATTGCAAACTCTCTGGCTCTTTCTGCAAGTACAAAACTTCTAAACTGCTGCTGTGTCATAGATGCGGGAGCCGCACTTGCATTCACACGTGATAGTATTCTATTCAATTGTGTATAAGCCTCCACAGTAGGTCCGCCATTCGCTTCATTCGCTGCTTCTGCATAGATCAGCAAAACTTCTGCAAAACGCATCAGAGGGAAATATGCATCACTGTTAGCAAGAGAAGGATCTGTGACAGAAGAATACTTAATGGTGTACGCTTTATCACTTGTGGTGCCATTATTATTATAATTAATCCCGTTTACAGTTTTATATTTATGCGCCTCCCAACTTGGATAGAATACATATACTCCGTTTAATGCCTGGTAATTATGCGTTACTCCTTTCAATACACGGGCATCATCCTCTTCATAATCTTTATAATGATTATTACTTATCCAGGTAGCTCCCGTACCAAACGTAGATCTTGCACTGAAGTAATTATGAAGATTATTTACGAAATCTGTTCCTGCAAGTGATTGTAACTGCCACATATTTTCCTTCGTATTTCTGGAAGGTATTGTCCAGATATCCACCCAATTCGCAAAAAGAGAATATTCCGCTTCATCAATCACTTCTTTTGCTTTATCTCTTGCCAATTCGAAATACATTTTGCTATTCAGTCCTTCCAATCCTTTGACAACTTCTTTCGTATAAGTATAATAGCCATTATCCTGACCTCCTCTCACACTCACAGATGCACCGGAAAGCGACCCGGAGGCCATCGTTAGATATGTCTTTGCCAGGAAAGCTTTTGCTACACCTCTCTTAACTCGCCCTGGTTCACCAGCCTTAGGAGAACCAACCGGAAAGAGCATTGTTTCTGCTTTCTTAAAGTCTTCTATAATTGCGGCATAATTATCTTTTAAATCTGCACGCGGAGTATTTTGATTTGGATCAGCAGAAAGAGATTTTAATCGCAATGGTACATTTCCATATAGCTGCACCAACTGGAAATATGCCCAACCTCTTAAGAAGTGTGCTTCACCCATAATTCTGGTTTTGATATCCGGATCAATACTTTTTTCAATTTTTGCCACATTTTCTAAAACAGTATTTGCACGGGAAATCATTTTAAAACACCCATCCCATGGACCATCAACTCCCCAGTAACCCTGCGGATTACCAGCGCCGGTAGTACCAAGAAACCAATCTGCCCCAGACACATGATCATCATCTAACAGGGTCATATTCCAGAATGGTTGCATAAACATATCCCAACTATAGAGTTCTGCATAAACGCCATTGATGGCTGTTTTAGCATCACTTTCATTTTGATAAAAATTATTTGGGGATAAAAAAGAGTACGGTTTTTCTTCCAGCTGTTTTTTACAGGAAGGAGATACAAATACAATAACCATTAAGGCAAAAAGTATCTGGTATGTTTTTATATTTCTCATATTATTATCTTATAAAGATTAAACAGATTAAAAATTGCAACGCAGAGTAAAATTGAACGTTCTTGAATTCGGATAACCACCTAAATCAACACCGAATAAGGCTGGATTATCACCATAACTATTTACTTCAGGGTCATAGCCCGAGTAGTTTGTAAACGTGTACAAATTATTCACACCCGCAGAAAATCTTAAAGAGGTAATTCCTTTTACGATGGAAGGAAAGGTATATCCAAGCGTAATATTTTTTATTCTTACAAAGCTTCCATCCTCAACAAAGCGGCGGCTGAATAAGAAATTACGCCAGTATTGTCTCATAATTTTCGGACCGGTGGCATTGCTGTTATCAGCACCTTCTCTCCAGGCTCCGGCGTACATATCTTCTGTAATATTTTTTGTAGAACCCAGGTTAGCATTGAATCTGGTGTTCATATTGATCACATCATTTCCTTGTACTCCATTTATAAAAATACTCAGATCGAGTTTTTTATGTTTGAATGTATTTATAAAACCGAAGGTATAATCCGGATTCACATCACCTATTACTGTCTTATCGGCGATAGAAATAGAAGATGGATCATTATCCAGATTTCTGTATTTTACTTCTCCGATCATTCTTAAGATAATATCCAACGGCTGACCTGTAAAAGCAGGATCGTTTCTCACTTCTGCTTCATTATCGTAATATCCGTTTTCTACATAACCATATAAAGTACCAATGGAATATCCAGGCATTTGAATAAAAGGTGCATCGCCTGTAGAGATATTACCCGCATATTGCTCTGTAACATCCGGACCAAGGCTTAATATTTTATTCCTGTTGAAGGAGATATTAAAATTACTACTCCATTCAAAATTTTTATTCAGGACAGGTGTTCCACCCAAAACAATCTCCAAACCTTTATTTTCAATAGACCCTGCGTTACGCAATTGCTGGGAAAATCCGGTGGAAGATGGAGTCGTTACAAATTGCAACAGGTCATTTGTTTTCTTTTTATATAATTCCACAGAAAGATTGATTCTGTTCATTAAGAAAGCAGCATCCAAACCAAGATTATAGGACGATGTTGTTTCCCATTTCAATTTTGCATTGGCTGGTCCGGACCATACATCATCTGCAAGTCCAGTTTGTATGGAACCGTTAAAAGGATAATTATAAACAGTTAATTTAGATAAAGAAGCATATGAGCCAATTCCTTGATTTCCCGTTTGACCAAAACTTGCACGCAGTTTTAAATCATTCACCACATTTTGATTTTGCATAAAAGCTTCATTGCTGATTTTCCAGGCCAGAGCCGCAGAAGCAAATCCTGCCCATTTATTATCTGCACCGAATTTACTGGAACCATCTTCCCGGAAGGAAACAGTTGCCAGATATCGGTCATCGTAAGAATAATTCGCTCTTCCGAGGAAAGAGATTAAAGTTGATTGAGACCTGCTACCTTTTAAAGGCATCACTTGCTCACCTGCTTCCAGGTTTTCATTTTTCAACAAATCATTCGGAAACGTCCGGGCTTCTACTCTGCTCCATTCTGAATTCGTTCTTTCAAACGTGCTTGCTCCCACCACATTAAGCTGATGTTTGTCAAATGTTTTTTCAAATGTAAGCATGCTTTCAGAAACAACACTTTGCCATACATTATCTGCTTTCAAACCGCGCCCTTTAGCGCTGTATCCTTCATACACGGAACGGGGATAATATTGATTTCTAGTACCGGAAGAATGATTAAACCCTATATTTTGTCGAAATTTCAGGTTTGATGTAATTGCAGCTTCAATAAAATTAGAAGAGAATATATTCAGTCCTTTTACTTCATTCAAAACATCACTGGCATACGATACAGGGTTAGTAATAAAGTTTTCATCCCCGCTCGCTTCGCCATAAGGAAGGATGTTTGTACGAGTGGTTGGAAAAGTCAGCACAGATCTGATAACCCCTGCACTTGCAGCATCCGATTTATCGGTTCCGGTTTTTACTCCGTCTGTATTTGTCACTGAAATAGAATTTCGGGTTCCCATTTTAAATATCTTGCCCACATTTCGGTTTATATTAAAATTGAGATTGTATCTTTTATAAGCAGAATTAATGATCGTGCCTTCCTGATTCAGGATGTTAAAAGATAAATAATGATTTCCAAAATCATTTCCACCTGCAAGACTTAAAGAATAGTTATGGTAAAGTCCTCTTCTGAAAATTTGATCCTGCCAATCCATTCCTACCTCTTTGTAATCATCTGGTCCTTTTGCATAGTAGGTGCCTCCCGGATTTTGAGGATCCGGCCTGTCTTCTCCCGGATAAGGAAGCTGAAAATTGGATCCGCCATATAGATTTGCGTTTGAATAAGCCAGGTTTTGAAATGTTGCATAATCAAATGCATTCAAAGGCTTCAACCTTTTTCCCACCTCAGCAAATCCAACATTCGCATTCAATTCGATTCTGTCTTTTCCAGTGCGACCCTGACGTGTCGTAATAAGTACAACACCATTTGCTCCGCGTGATCCATAGATAGCGGCCGCAGAAGCATCTTTTAAAACGGTAATAGACTCAATGTCGTTTGGATTTAAAAAAGAAAGTGCATTGAGAGTTTGTTTTTCATCTTCCCCAATAGAAGAAGGAGTAGATCCCGAATTAGACGTATTTAGTGCTACCCCATCAATCACATATAACGGTTCTGTACCGCCCAAAAACGAATTGGAACCACGAACACGAATACTGATGCCAGCTCCCGGAGCTCCATCATTGCTCGTCACATTCACGCCTGCGAGCTTTCCTTGCAAGGCCTCCAGAGCATTTGTCGGTATTCCCTTATTAAGATCTGAATTATTAATAGATTGTATTGCACCTGTAAGATCTGTTTTCTTTACAGACCCGTATCCTACCACTACCACATCTGAAAGTGCAGTAGCAACAGATTTTAAAGTAATATTAAAAGATGACCTGTTTCCTAGAACGATCTCCTCATCTTTCATTCCTACATGCGACACAAGGATTGTTTTAGCATCTGATGATATCATCAGTGAAAACTTTCCCTGGTTATTCGTCATAACGGAAGTTTTTGAACCTTTAATTAAAACAGAAGCTCCTTCAACGGGTGCTCCGCCTTCGTTTTGTACAGTACCCGTAACAGTTCGTTGTTGCGAAATACCATTTAGTATAAAAACGAACATGGCCAGAAGAGTGAAAAATAGTTTTGTTCTCATTACAATTACTTTTTATCAAAAATAGCGATTTAAATCACCTTTTTACTAATACTATATTATCTAATCTTAATGCTAATTACACCACATAAGAAGTAAAGACATTTTAAAAAACAGCACAACCCTTGCCTACACTAACTTAAAAGAAGAATCAAGACAAACAAAAAGAGCCACCTTACTAATGTTTTATTATCTTCGTTTTGATACTATCCTTAATTCATACGCATGTACGAAAGCATATTAAAAGAAATAACCCCATTAACAAGTAATGATTGCTTTACTATTTTCTCCCGAAAAAAAGCAGAATTTGACTTCCCTTATCATTATCATGAAGAGATTGAATTAAATTATATCAGAAATGCAAAAGGCGCCCAAAGGATTGTTGGAGACCACATAGAAGAAATCGGAAACCAGGAATTAGTGCTTGTTGGATCTAATCTTCCTCACGTATGGCAAACGCATCATTGCAAAACAAAAAACATTCAGGAAATAACCATTCAGTTTCACAAAGACCTGTTTGATGAAAAGTTTTTAAGACGCAATCAAATGCATTTTATCCGGGCAATGCTTGAAAAATCAAAGAGAGGCATTTTATTTTCTAAAGAAACGACCATCCGTGTGAGCAATAGAATGGAGGCTCTATATAAAAAACAAGGATTTGATTCTGTTCTTGAATTGATGTCCATCATGCATGATCTTTCTTCCTCCAGAAATATGCGCATACTATCCGACGGTACTTTTACCGATGCAAAATTTTCCTATAACAGCCGACGCATTGAAATAGTCATGGATTATATGAATGAGAATTTTGACAAACATTTTGGATTGGCAGAAGCTGCACGCCTGACGAATATGACAGAGGTATCTTTCAGTAGGTTTTTTAAGCAGCGCACCGGCATCAGCTTTATCGATAGTTTGATAGAAATACGATTGGGGCATGCTTCCCGTTTACTGATCGATACAACCCAATCTATTGCTGAGATAGCTTACAATTGCGGATTTAATAATCTTTCCAATTTCAACCGCGCATTCAAAAACAAAAAGAATTGTACTCCAAAAGAGTTCAGAGAAAATATGGCGGGTAAAAGAACATTCGTATAAATACATCATCACAATGATCAAAATTCTATCATTATTAATTGTGCTTTTCCTCGGTATTTCTACTGAATCCCTTGGCCAAAACACATTAATTACATATCCGGCCTCAGATAAATATATCCAGTTTATTGGCAGGCATGAAATGATCGATTCTTCTCAAATAAAAACAAGCGCACCCGGAGCTTATCTCCAATTTAAATTCTTCGGTACAGAATGCAGATTGAAAATAAATGATGAAAATAAATGGAACAAATACGGAAATTATTTACAGATAATCATTGACGATAGTATTACCTATAAAGTGAAATTATCTCCAACGGACAATGAAGTTATTCTGGCAAAGGGACTTCCAATTGGAGAACATAAAATAATTATTAGCAAAGCAACTGAAGCAGGGATTGGATCTGTAACTTTCAAGGAAATAAGTGTAGAAAAACTACTTCCTCCTGACCCAAAACCTCTCCGCAAAATAGAGTTTGTGGGTAATTCCATTACTGCAGGATTAGGAAATGATCAAAGCATGATCCCTTGCAATGCAGGT
>JBDSBN010000159.1:0-19116 GCA_039921585.1 Ginsengibacter sp.
TTTTGAAAAATATTATGACATTCACAAAAGGAAATTTCTGGTTTTATTTTAGCATCTATTTTAGAAATAGACCGGGATCCCTTTGTTAACAATTGAACGATAAAAAGTATTAACATAAAAAGTATCCCGGCTAAATAAGCCGGGATTTTTATTTTTAAGATGGTTAGAAAAATATCAATACAAGGGTTTGAAGGGAGCTTTCATCAATCTGCCGCCCGGAAGTTTTTTGGCAACGACGTAGAAGTGGTTTATTGCTCTACTTTTAAAGATGTTGTGCGCACAGCTGAAAATAAAATTAAAAGTGATGGAGGCATCATGGCAATTGAAAATTCAATTGCAGGATCAATCCTTCCAAATTATAATCTCCTCCAAAAAAGTAATCTGAAAATTGTCGGGGAAATTTACCTTCAGATAGATCAAAATCTTTTGGTGAATCCAGGTGTTCAATTAGAGGACATCAGGGAGGTGCATTCACATCCAATGGCACTACTGCAATGCAGCGATTTTCTGGAAAAATATGATTGGAAACTAATTGAGACAGAAGATACTGGTCTGAGTGCGAAATATATCCATGAAAATAAAAGTCAGCATATTGCGGCGATCGCCGGAGAATTAGCTGCGGATATTTTTCAACTGGATATTCTGGCTCCCAATATACATACGCAACAAAATAATTACACACGGTTTTGGGTATTGCAAAACGCCGATATGCACTGCGGTGTAGAAGGAGCAGATAAAGCATCTATTATTTTTGAAACGGATCACTCCAAAGGAAGCCTTGCAAGAGTGCTTCAACAAATTTCCGAATGTGATATAAACCTCAGCAAACTTCAATCAATGCCCATTCCCGGAAGTGATTTGAAATATGCATTTCATGCAGATTGCGAATTTACTCATGTAGAACAACTTAAAAAATTACTCGACCTGATTAAACCGATTACGGCAGATGTGAAAGTTTACGGGGTATATAAAAATGGAAAAAATGAATCATAAAATAAAAACAATGGATACTGTATTAAATCATTCTGTGAAAAAACTTGCTGCTGTCTCTGACCGTTTAGATGGAATCAATGAATACTATTTTTCACAAAAGTTAAGACAGATTGATACCATGAATCAGGCGGGAAAAGAGGTCATTAATCTCGGAATTGGCAGCCCTGATTTGCCTCCTCATCCGGATGTAATAACGACACTCGCTCTGGAAGCAGCAAGGCCAGGAAATCATGCATACCAGAGTTATAAGGGAAGTCCGGTATTGCGGGAAGCAGTGAGTGCCTGGTATAAAAAATGGTATAATGTAACGTTAGATCCTGCTACAGAAGTACTGCCATTAATGGGTAGCAAGGAAGGGATAATGCACATTTGCATGACCTATATTAATAAAGGTGACGGAGTGCTGATACCCAATCCGGGATATCCAACATATAAAAGTGCGGCTCTTATTTCCGGAGCTACATTAAATACTTATACTTTGAAGGAGGAGAATAACTGGTTCCCGAACTTTGAAGAATTGGAAAGAACAGATTTATCCGGGGTGAAACTGATGTTTGTAAATTATCCGCACATGCCTTCTGGTAAATTACCTTCAAAGGATATGTTTGAACAATTAATTGCATTTGCTAAAAGGAATCAGATACTTATTTGCCATGATAATCCCTATAGTTTTATTATGCCCGGTTTTTCGGATGAAAAAAGCCCTTTAAGTCTTCTTTCTTTTAAAGGAGCCAAAGAAGTGGTGATAGAATTAAATTCTTTAAGCAAAAGTCATAATATGGCCGGTTGGCGTATTGGATTTTTGAGCGGAGCGGAAGAAAGAATCAACGAAGTTCTTCGTTTCAAATCAAATATGGATAGTGGAATGTTTTTACCTGCTCAGCTTGCTGCAGCAAAGGCTTTGGGACTGGATGCGGAATGGTATAAGCACTTAAATTCTATCTACGATAGCAGAAGACAAAAAGCTTTTGAACTTCTGGATTTATTAGAATGCACGTATAGTAAGGATCAGGCAGGTTTATTTGTTTGGGCAGCCATTCCTTCAAATTATGAAAGCGGGTTTTCCCTGAGCGACGAAGTATTGGAAAATGGGAATGTTTTTATCACTCCGGGTGGAATATTTGGGGATGCCGGCAATCAATATATACGTGTGAGTTTATGTGCCAGGGAAAATATATTTGAAGAGGCAATAATCAGAATCAAAGAAAGCCGGATTACAAACGGCAAGAAAGAAGAAAACATTCATAATTAATAATCAACTACAGGGATGAACATAACAATAATCGGGACGGGATTGATCGGCGGCTCATTGGCAATCGCTATAAGAAATTTGGGTATCGCAGAAAAAATCATTGGAGTGGAGAAAAATCCGCAGCATGCTCAAAAAGCAGTAGACTTAAAGCTTGTAGATGAAGTGTTACCACTTAAAGAAGCAATCAATCAGTCAAAAATTATTTTTATTGCTATTCCGGTAGATATAGCAGGAAGTATGATAGAGTCAATATTAGAAGATGTAGATGATCAGGTAGTCATAGACTTGGGGTCTACAAAGGGAGTCATCAGCGAGGCTGCAGATAAAAGTCCGAAAAGAGGAAGGTTTGTAGCTGCGCATCCAATGTGGGGAACAGAGTTTAGCGGCCCTGAAGCAGCTGTGGCCGGAGCTTTTAAAGGAAATGCAGCCGTTATATGCGATGAGGGAAAAAGTGATCCGGATGCTTTTGAAACAGCAGAAAAGATTTTTGAATCCTTAGGAATGAATGTGGTTCATATGGAAGCCGTTGCACACGATGTGCATGCTGCTTATGTGAGCCATATATCTCACATATCGTCTTTTGCCCTGGCAAATACAGTATTAGAAAAAGAGAAAGAAGAGGATGCCATTTTTGATATGGCGAGTGGTGGTTTTGAAAGTACCGTGCGGCTGGCTAAAAGTAATGCCTCTATGTGGGTGCCTATTTTTAAACAAAACAGAGAGAATGTTTTGGATGTTTTAAACGAGCATATTTCACAATTGCGCAAGTTTAAAAGCTGTCTGGAAAAAGAAAACTACACCTATCTCACAGAGCTCATTGAAAATGCAAATAAAATAAAACGAATCTTAAAATAAATATTTCAACCTAAAATTTAAACGGAAAAATTTAGATCATGCAAACAGAAACAAACACTAAGAAAGAAGCCATTATGGAGATTTGGAACAAGCGTCCAATGGTGATTAGCGGACCATGTAGCGCTGAAACTCCTGAACAAGTGATGGCTGTAGCCACTGCCCTTGCCAAGTCAGGTAAGGTAGATGTTTTACGCGCCGGTATCTGGAAGCCGCGTACCAAGCCAGGAATGTTTGAAGGAATTGGGGTGAAAGGATTGCCCTGGATGGCAGAAGCCAAGCAAGTAACCGGTTTACCTATTGCTGTAGAAGTTGCCACAGCCAAGCACGTTGAAAATGCCCTTCAATTTGATGTGGATATTTTATTGGTAGGTGCAAGAACTACTGTGAATCCATTTAGTGTACAGGAAATTTGCGACGCACTTCGTGGAGTGGATATTCCGGTTCTGATAAAAAACCCTCTTAATCCTGATCTGGAACTTTGGAGTGGAGGTATCGAACGTCTGCAAAAATCGGGGTTGGAAAACATCGGTATGATCCATCGTGGATTCTCCAGCTATGGAAATACGGAATACAGAAATGCGCCTATGTGGCATTTGCCAATAGAAATGATGCGCAGATTTCCAGAAATGTTGATGATCTGTGATCCTTCTCATATTTGCGGTAATAGGACCGGCCTGCATTCCGTGGCACAAAAAAGTATTGATCTGGACTTCGGAGGTTTAATGATCGAAACTCATATGGATCCGGACAATGCATGGAGCGATGCAAAACAACAAATAACGCCGGAAGAACTGGATGCGATGTTTAATAATCTGAAATGGCGTGTTGAAAATACAGAAGCGGAAGAGTTTGTAAATGCCCTGGCAGTTTTAAGAGCACAAATCAATCAGGTGGACGATGAATTATTGCAATTGATTGGACAGAGAATGAAAATTGCTGATAAAATTGGTGTGTACAAAAAAGAAAATAACATTACGATATTGCAAACACATCGCTGGAATGAAATTCTTGAAAAGGCATTTGACAAAGGAGAGAAATTCGGATTAAGTAAAGATTTTATCACTAAATATTTTGATGCTGTACATATGGAAAGTATTAACCACCAAAATAAAGTAATGAATGATTAATACAGAGCTCAGGTCAAAGAAATACCCGTTTTCAAATAAAACGGTTGACTGTTTTTACAGAACTGATTTTTCGTTAATCCGGGAAATGCTGGATGTGGAGCGGACCATATTTATCACGGATAAGCATGTTTTTTCTTTGCATAAGAAGAAATTTGAAGGATGGAAAACGATCGTTATCCCTGCTGGTGAGAAAAACAAAAACCAGCAGGCTGCGGATCAGGTTATTGATCAAATGATCCAACTGGGAGCAGACAGGCAATCATTTGTGGTGGGCGTAGGTGGAGGAGTAGTCACAGACCTTGCGGGGTATGTGGCTTCCGTGTATATGCGCGGAATAAAATTTGCCTTTGCGCCCACTACGATTCTGGCGATGGTGGATGCCTCAATTGGTGGAAAAAACGGGGTAGATGTAGGTATTTATAAAAACCTCGTTGGAACGATCAATCAGCCGGAATTTCTATTGTATGATTTTCAATTTCTAAATACCCTGCCTGTAGAAGAATGGCGGAGTGGTTTTGCAGAGATTATTAAACATGCCTGTATAAATGACCATCACATGTTTCAGTTTTTGGAAGAAAGAAAGCTGGAGGATTTTATTAATGACCTGGATGCTACCGGCAATTTGGTGGAAAGAAATGTGGACATTAAACACAGTATTGTTTCTGGTGATGAAAAGGAAACAGGGGCACGTAAATTATTAAATTTCGGCCATACGATTGGTCATGCTATTGAAAATATTCATGGGTTATTGCACGGCTATGCCATTAGTATTGGGATGGTGGCTGCATGTACTGTTTCTGAAAAAATCAACGATTTTTCGCCGGAAGAAACCAACCGTATTATTGCATTGTTTAATCAATATGCGCTGCCGGTCTCGATTGCTTTTGAAAAGGAAAAAACCTGGGATATTTTGTTGCGCGACAAGAAAAAATCAGGGAGTGATATGGACTTTGTCGTGCTTAATAAAATTGGTTCCGGAGGGATTAAGAAAATCCCCCTGGATCAATTGAAAATAATATTCGATGAACTGTAACATTTCTTTCGAAATCATGATTTTTTGAATTCTATTTATAACCATTTTCCTCACAGAAAATATAAAAATATAATTAGTGATTGTATCTGTTCAACCTGCTTCAATTTCAGGTAAAATAAATATTCCCTCCTCTAAAAGCAGTATGCAGCGGGCATGTGCTGCTGCGCTTCTTACCCCTGGTGCTACAATATTAAGCGGCCATGGAGAAAGTAACGATGAAAAGGCGGCTTTAAATATCATTACACAATTAGGTGCAAACGTACAAAAAGCGGATAGGGAATTAATTATTACCTCTTCTGACGAAATATTTACGTCCACTTTTCCGGACAAAAATTTAAATGTGTATTGCGGGGAAAGTGGATTGTCCATGCGAATGTTTGCACCTGTAGCAGCACTTTTTAATTTTAATATTACATTTATAGGGGAAGGAAGTATCCTTACCAGGCCAATGGATTTCTTTGATGAACATTTGCCGCCTTTGGGAGTGGAAATTACCTCAAATCAGGGAAAGCTTCCTCTGACACTAAAAGGCCCCTTACAACCGCGGGAAATTACCGTAGACGGATCATTGAGTTCCCAATTCCTGACCGGATTGTTATTTGCTTATGCGAAATCCGCGAAGACACCTGTGAAAATACATGTGCGCAATCTCCAAAGTAAGCCATACATAGATTTGACGTTATCTGTTTTGGCACATTTCGGATTTAATGTGTCGCATACAAATTATGAGACGTTTACAATTGCCCCAAGGGATTTGCCCCCTGGTCCCAGCATACGTTATCAGGTAGAAGGTGATTGGAGTAATGCAGCTTTTCTTTTAGTGGCTGGTGCCATTGGCGGATCGGTTACATTATGCCGTACAGATATGAATTCACCGCAGGGAGATAAAGCCATCATGCAGGCATTATATGATTCCGGTGCAGATGTAAAACTTAACAAGGACGAAATAACGATTACTCATCAGGAATTGAAGGGCTTTACATTTGATGCCACACATTGCCCGGATCTTTTTCCTCCTTTGGTTGCACTGGCAGTTAATTGTCAGGGTGCATCTACCATTTCTGGTGTACATCGTTTGATTCATAAAGAAAGCAATCGGGCTGTAACTCTCAAAGAAGAATTTAGAAAAATGGGTGCAGAAATAGATTATGAAGGGGATATTATGACCATTACAGGAGGGAAGCAACTTTCAGGAACAAAGGTCTTTTCACATAATGATCACCGGATAGCAATGGCATGTGCTGTAGCAGCGCTAACTGCAAAGGGAACCACTGAGATATCCGGCGCAGATGCAGTTAATAAATCGTATCCCGGATTTTATAAAGATTTGGAAAGTTTGAAAGGGTAGGTGGATCTCTTTGGACTATATTTCGTTTCGTTGAATTTGCTACTTATTGTAAAAGCAAATTCAACGAAACGAAATATACACATCTTCGATTAAAAAATATTCCGGTTCCTGATTTTTAAAGAGATTAATAGACAGAATATCGAATTGAATTCTCTTCCATTGCGGATGGAGGTGCAGATATTCTTCTGATGCATTAATGAGGTTCAATAATTTTTTTTTAGAAACATCCTCTTCAGGATGGCCAAAGGTTTTGGTTCGCCGGGTTTTTACTTCTATAAAGTGAAGAACTTCGTTTAAGTGAGCAATGATGTCCACTTCCCAATGGCTATGACGCCAGTTTTGGTGTAGAATGATAAATCCTTTTTTAGAAAAATACTCCAGGGCCAACTTTTCTCCTAACTCTCCGGTTTTAATGTGACGAGCCATACAAAAAGAATTTGTGGATAAAAGAAAACCGGTAATTCGGGAAAACTCTTCCTTCTTTACCGGTCTGTTCTATTTTTTGAACTGATGAATTTAATTCATTCAGAATTCTGATTATTTTTTTACTGTTGCAAAATTTTCTCTTAAATCTTCCTTCTTCAATAAAAAATAGCTGCCAAAGAAAAGGGCGGAAAACACGACAGTAGAAGCGAGACTCCATGGGTAGAAGGGCAATCCATCAGCCAATGTCATCATTAGACCATTAAATGTTTTTGGACGCATTAATCCTCCCATCGGACTCAACCAAACTAAAAAGTTGGAAACAATAAAATAAGCTGTTGGAGCAGATACTGATGCAATGGCAATCTTTTTTAAGTTTAAATTCTTAATGAAAAAGCCAAATACAGTCAATCCGCCGAAAAGTAAATAATTTGTTACCTGCCCACTGTAAAAACCTGAAATATTGCCTATGCCATTGATGTACAGAAGTTCATAGAGTGCATCTGAAATAAACAAGGATAGCAGTGGCAATAAGAACGCCCATTTTTTATCCTTAATTACCGCACCGCCAAAAATAGCCATGGCAATTTGCGGAGCAAAACCGTAAGGGCGCCCCGGCATAATTCTATATAAAGAGGCGATTACAATTAATAATATAAAACTGCCTATAAGTTGTTTTGAGATTTTCATTTTGTCGATCTTTTTACAAAAGTAAGAAATAATAATTTCTCACATGATTAAAATAGAGTTGTTAAGGTTTGTCCGTTGGTTTTTTTAGACGGATTGAATAGGGAGAAAAGTAAGAAGAATTTTCTTATAAATTAAACACTGAATTTTCTTGGTACAAGAATAGGATGGCGTTTAGCCTTCATAACCATGATCCGGAATTAAATCTGAGCCATCCGCTGCTTGTGTGGCTAATTCATCACAACGATTATTCATCACATTAGAGGCATGACCTTTTACCCAATGAAATCGGATCTGGTGATTTTTTGCCAATTCATGATATCTTAACCATAAGTCTTTATTCTTTTTGCCGCCTTTAAAATCCGTTCTTATCCAGTTTTTCAACCAGCCTTCCATTACGGCTTGAACCACATATTTACTATCAGAATAAATATCTATCTGAAGGTCTTCTTTTTTTAAGGCCTCCAGCGCAGCAATCACTGCCATTAGTTCCATTCTGTTGTTAGTGGTATGTGTGTATCCCTGGGAAAGTTCTTTTTTAACCCGTCCCCAAATTAAAACGGCACCATATCCTCCCCGGCCGGGATTGCCTCTTGCTGCCCCATCTGTATAAATTGAAATCGCCTTACTCTGCATAAAAGAAAAAATACTTGAAATAAAATTAAACCTGGAAAACACCGGTTTTAAATTCCGCTATATGCGGGTTGTGGTTCGCTGCATGAATAGATTCTGAAATGAGTTCGCGGGTTGTTCCGGGCTCGATGATCGCATCTACCCATAAGCGTGAGGCTGCGTAAATTGCGCTCGTTTGAGAAGCTTATTTATCAATCATTTCCTGCAACATGATTTTTTCTTTTTCCGGATCAATTGTTTCTCCTTTTGCTTTCAAAGAAGCGATCTCTATTTGCAGCAATGTTTTTGCGGCCTGTTCGCCTCCCATAACAGCAATTTTTGCGGTAGGCCAGGCATAAATAAATCTCGGATCGTAAGCTTTTCCGCACATGGCATAATTTCCTGCGCCATAGGAATTTCCAAAAATAAAGGTGATTTTAGGAACCACTGAATTGGCTACGGCATTCACCATTTTTGCACCATCTTTAATAATTCCGCTGTGTTCACTCCTGGTACCAACCATAAAGCCGGTAATGTCCTGAAAGAAAACCAAGGGAATCTTTTTCTGGTTACAATTCATGATAAACCGGGCGGCTTTATCGGCACTGTCATTATAGATAACCCCACCCATTTGCATTTACCCTTTTTTGTTTTTGATATTCAAACGCTGATTTGCCACAATTCCAACTGCCCAGCCATCTACACGGGCATAACCACAAATAATTGTTTTTCCGTAATCTTTTTTAAACTCATCAAGAGAACCTTCATCGATAATGCTTTCGATAATTTCAATCATATCATAGGGTTTCGCATTGCCTACAGGAAAAACGTTGTAAATGTTATCCACCTCTCTTGCCGGTGCTTTTGGTTCAATTCGATTAAAACCGGCTTTTGGAAAGTCACCAATTTTTGAAATGATATTTTTAACGGTATCCAGACATTCTTCTTCCGTTTCAAATTTGTAATCTGCAATTCCACTAATCGCCGTATGAGTATTTGCTCCACCAAGCGTTTCATTATCCGTTATCTCTCCAATAGCAGCTTTTACAAGATAAGGTCCTGCCAGAAAAATTGATCCGTGCCCTTCTCCTTCTACCATTAAAGTTTCGTCACTCATAATGGGTAAGTAGGCCCCGCCGGCCACACATGGTCCCATAACTGCGGCAATCTGGGTAATTCCCATCGCACTCATTTTGGCATTGTTTCGAAATACTCTTCCAAAATGTTCTTTATCCGGGAAAATTTCATCCTGCATGGGAAGAAAAACTCCGGCGCTATCCACAAGGTATACAATGGGTAAATGATTCTCCATGGCCATTTCCTGCAAACGAAGATTCTTTTTACCAGTTATTGGAAACCATGCACCGGCTTTGACCGTTTGATCATTGGCTACAATAATGCATTGCTTATTGCTGATATACCCCAATCCGCCCACAGTACCACCTGCCGGACATCCGCCATATTCTTCATACATTCCATAACCGGCAAAAATGCCCATTTCAATGAATGGTTTATCGCTATCGATCAGGTAGTTTATACGCTCCCGGGCGGTCAGTTTATTTCTGTCTTTTTGCTTTTGTATGGCTTTCTTTCCTCCACCTTCCTCTAGCACATCCGCAATCTTTCTGATGTTGGTCCAGGCCAGTTTATTCGCGTCTTCATTTTTATTTAATTCTATATCCATTGTTTTTTCTATTAGTGTCAAAACTAAAACATATTTTTATTAGCAAATATGGTTCTTTACAACGCTGTATTTTTCAGCAGTATGTTTTTCATTTATATATTTAATTTACTCAAAATAAAAGAGTAAAAGATTTTTCATATTCAAACTTGGAACTTCTTTTGCTTTCTGACGTTTATGCATATACCAAATAAGGCAAAATTAAAATCACGAAAATTTATTATCGCCTATGTTATTATTTTTCTGGCTATAGGTGTTGGTTATATCCTCTGGCAAAAATACAAATATCCTCTTGTAGGCAATGAAATCAATTCGGCTGTTTCAAAACAAACAGATAAATTGTATTCAATAACATACGACTCTCTTTATTTTGATGAGGTATTAGGTGATGCTTTTTTAAAAAATATCCGAATTACCGCGGACACAGCACGTTTAAAGAATATGGCCTATGCGGATCTGCCCTCCGTCATTGTGGATTTGAAAATTAGTTCAATCCGGGTGAGTGGGGTTAAAACCGTAGGAGCATTATCCGGTGAAAGTTTGGTAGGGGATTCATTAACAATTGATCAGCCGGAAATTGTGCTATACACTTTAAAAGCTTTCGACAAGCAAACTAAAATAGAAACGGAAGCAACTTCTGTTTATGAAGATATTCTTGGAAAATTAAGTTTTATTAAAGCCAAATATGTTTTTATTAATGAAGTAAATGTGGTTAGTAAAAACTTCTACACCAAAAGGAAAAACTATGCACTTTTTAATGCAAAAATTAAAATAGACGATTTGTTGATTGATAGCACTCATGATGAAGCATCTGATAGAGTACTATTCAGTAAACAGGCTGCAGTGGTAGCGGATTCCTTTCTGACATATAATCAGGAAAGAAGAGAATTAATCGTGAAGGATATTAATTTTTCAGGGATGCACAAATCCTTGATGTTTAAAGAAATTGAATTGAATCGGTTTGAAAATGATTCGTCAGATGGATTGATCCTTTTGAAAGCGAAAGAGCTGTCATTAAGTGGTATTAATTCAAATGAGGTGGTGAAGAAGAAAAACATTATTGTGGACACAATCTTCTGCAGCAATATCGAATTTTTCCAGCCTCCACAAATTAATTTAGAAACCGGTTCGGGGACAAAGAAGGAGGTCAATGACAGTACGGGTTTTATGAATGTTTACAGTATTGATTTGAAACATATTGGTTTTCCGAAGGTGCGTTTTTATCCTGCAAAGAAGAGTAGTATGGTTTTGGGAAATATGTCTATAAAAGTAAATGATATAAAAGCCAATAAGATTGGAAAAGTAAAAGATAGTCCTTTGAAATATAGCAAAGAGGTTGCTGTCGGTTTAAGTAGCATGAATTTAAAATCGAAAGACAACCATTATGAGTTTGCTTTAGCAGGGCTGGAAGTGAATTCCCTTCACAGATCTTTTCGAATTAATTCATTCAAAATTATTCCATATAAACCGGAGATGGCTTTTGCTGCCGCCCAAAAATATCAGGCAGATAGATACGATCTGACTATGAATGATCTTGTTTTTAAGGATATCGTGATGGAGGATGTTTTGAAAAAAAGGCTGATTGCTTCACGGCTGGATATAGGGAGTACAACAGCTAAGATTTACCGTGATTTGAGGAAACCCTTAGAGCAGAAAAGTAAGGTTGGTAACTATCCCTCTCAATTATTGGATAAACTGGAAATGAATATTAATATTCAAAAATTGGCACTTAATAATGCCTTTATAGAATATAAAGAAAGACAGGAAAATACAGACAGTACAGGTGTAATTGCTTTTGCTAATTCATCTATAACAATTTCCAATGTGACAAATTTACCGGAAGCAGTAAAGAGAAATAATGAAATGAATATTGCATTTCGGTCGAATATCTTACGGCAAATTCCTATCAGCGGGAACTTTATTTTCACTCTAAATAATAAAGAAGGTAAATTCAGAGCCAATGACCAAACAGGCGATTTTGATGCAGAAATTTTGAATGAAGTAACTATCCCAATGGCCTTAATAAAAATAAAATCGGGAAGGATCAATTCCCTGGATTTTAATTTTACGGGAAATAATACCGGCGCTAAAGGCAAGATGGTCATGAAATATAATAATCTGAAAGTGGATATATTAAAACGAGATAAGAATACAAAGGATATCAAAAAACGTGGTCTTGTTAGTCTGGTAGCAAACGTGGTTTTGAAAAATGACAATCCTTTAATTGGGGAGTTAAGAGAAGTATATCCGGAGTTTGAACGGAATGAGTATAAATCATTTTTTAATCTGGTTTGGAAAACAGTGTTTAAAGGAATGAAAGAAACGGTGGGAATGCCTTAGGGGCCTGGGGCCGTTGAATTGGCCTGCGGCCGTTGAATAGGACTTCGTCCGTTGAATAGTCCTTCGGACTGTTGAATGGGCCTGCGGCCGTTGAATAGTCCTTCGGACTGTTGAATAGGCCTGCGGCCGTTGAATAGGACTTCGTCCGTTGAATAGACCTTCGCCCAGTTGAATGAACTTCGTCCGTTGAATGTTACTTCATATAATTTGAGCATTCAATTTCCTCTTAGATATTTCTTAAACGCCGAAGGCATTCATCATGAAATATTCAACTGCGCAGCATTCAACTGCGTAGCATTCAACGGCGTAGCCTGTTCAACGCGCAGCATTCAACGGCGTAGCCTGTTCAACTGCGCAGCAATTCAACGGCGTAGCCTGTTCAGCGCGCAGCAATTCAACGCGCAGCATTCAACGCCGCAGCCCATTCTACGTTCCTAACGAGAAGCTGAAAATCACTCTGGAGCCGTCTGGCGCTATGGCCATCATTTTAATGATTCCGGTTTGGGAGGAGAGCAATGCTTTGTCTATGTCATTGGGATCATTGATGGGCTTGCCATTAATATTTACAATGATCGTTCCCGGAGGAATTCCGATCCGCTCAAAAAATCCACCCTGCATAATATCTGTCACGACCACTCCGGATCTAATATTGAATTGTTTCTTTAATTCTAAAGGAAGAGGTTCAAAAGAAGCTCCCAGTTTTTCATAGATTTTATCAATAGAAAGTCCGCTTTTTTCATCCTCCTCACTTGATTCAGCACCTAAAGTAACGGATACTGTATTTGTTTTTCCTTTTCGTAAGTACGTAAGTAAAATCGCGTCTTTGGGCCTATGGCGGGCAATTCTTTCAGAAAATTCTGAAGAAGAAAGTAACGGGTTTCCATCAATACTTTGTATAATGTCCCCTTCCTTTAATCCGGCTTTATCAGCAGATGAGCCGGGTTGAACTCCTGTAATATAAACACCCACTACTTTGCCTGGATCCAATCCTTGTTGTTTGAGGAATTGCGCCTCTACTGCCGGAGAAGGAAAAGAAACTCCCAGTATTCCTCTTTGTACTTTTCCAAAAGTTTTTAAATCTTCCAATACTTTTTTAGCAAGATTAACCGGAACGGCAAATGCATATCCTGCATAGCTTCCGGTTTGAGAGGCAATGGCTGTATTAATACCGATCAGTTCGCCCTTGGTATTTACAAGTGCACCTCCACTATTTCCGGGATTTATCGGTGCATCCGTTTGAATAAATGACTCGATCGCTGTATTTCCTTTTGCAGATTCCGGATTCGTAAAACGGGATCTTTCAGCCTGATTAATAATTCCAATGCTTCTGCCTTTGGCACTGATAATGCCGGCTGTAACGGTAGAGTTTAAGGATAAAGGATATCCAACTGCAAGTACCCATTCTCCAATTTGTGCTTTGTCAGAATTTCCAAATTTTACAAAGGGCAGCTCTGTGGCATCCACCTTTAAAAGTGCTAAATCTGTATTTAGATCGGAGCCAATAAGTTTTGCATTAAAGGATTCTCTGTTTGGAAAAATAACTTCAATAGAAGAGGCACCTTCTATTACGTGATTATTGGTGGCGATGTATCCGTCTGAACTGATTACGACCCCTGAACCGGAGGCCATTGCATAAACTCCATTTCCGGCGTCACCGCGTAATTGATCAAATAAGTTTCCGGTTTGGCGCGTATTCCGGCTGTAAGTAGTTTTGATATGAACTACAGCAGGGATAACAATCCTGGAACTTTCAACGAAATTGGTCAGTTCCCCGGAGGAAGTCGTATTAGGGACTACTTCTTTTTTATTATCCTCCTGGAAACTCTCTATTTTTTGAGGTTCACCGGGTTCATTCGTGCTTTCAACGAGGCATCCCGGAAGTATAAAAAACCCGATCAGGCAAATGTAAAAGATGACTATATTCCGCATTATGAAAGAGGATTGTACACCATTGATTCGCATGTTATTGAGTTTTTAATTTTAATTATTATAAATATCAATTCTTCTAAGTCCGCTTCGAAATTTTTTATTTCAGACTGGCGGATTGTCCCTGTTTATGTGAAAAAGCCGTATTCTATGCAGACTTTTTCCGGATTTTAAAGAGACAAGGAGTCCTATTATTTTTATTGATAAATTTGCCTAATCTAAAAATTCAGTTTTCAGCCGGAAAGGTTATTTAATTATTTCCCAAAGGTATCTAATTTTAATATTTTATTTATGGACGGTGCGACTACTTATCTTGTTATGTTGATTTTATCCACAATGCTGATCCTTGCCGGGCTTGGAATAGTGATATATGGAATGGTTAAGAAGAAAGTAAAACTCATTGCCCTGGGCGTATTCGTAGCCATGCTACCCACATTAGTCTCCTGGTTCTCATCCAAGCTTCTGTAAGATTAAACAATCAAATAAATCCTATTATTCCGGAATCTCAGAAGGTATTGTAATAAAGAATTTGAAGGATCCTGAACCTGCCGTTTGAGTTAAGAATTATAGGTATTATTCTTGGTAGAAACAATTATCTTAATTGTTTGAAATCTTCCCGTGAATAGACTCCCGGAGATGAATGATCTCCCTGTTTAAAATTGAATTTTACAAATTTGATGTGATCAAGTTCCGTTAAGTTAAACACTGCTGCGGCCATATAATTGTAAGCTCCTGTACTTCCCATTTGCTGAGTCAGTTTCGTACTTTCAGGAATATTTACAAAAATAGTATCGTTAGAAATCTTTTCCATTTCCAATTGAACATCCTTAAAATTATCATTAAGAATGGTAATCATGTCGGCAGCGCTTAGGCTTTTTACCTGATCGTCTGTCGGCTCTTTCAACTTCTCTGTGTTGGTATTATTCTCAAATTCAACTGTCCAAAGAGAAGGCTTATTTGAAGCACCTAATTCGGATTGCTCTGTAGTTAAACTGTCTGAAATATCCATTATTCCATCATCCATTACATCTTTATGGGTTTTATCCGTCCCGGAATTACAGCTTATAGCAAAAAGGACAATAGCAAAAAGGAGTATTTTATTCTTCATGATTATTTAGTTTACCGGATTGTATACTTGGTGATACTGAACCCGTATGGTGAATTTTTATTGTGTCAATATTTCTCCGAAGGTATTTATCGCAACTATAAAAATATAGTTAAGAATTTTTAAAACGAAAATGTATTTGATTTTTTTGGAAGTTTTTGAATGGTTTATACAATGATTATTTTTTTTTACTAAAAAGGATATCCGATTGCCAGGTTAAAAATGATGTTTTTTCTCCTCCAATCTTTACTGCTAAAATCGATTTGATCAAGCACCCATCTGTTTCCTTCATCTAACCATGGTTTTCTGACAGGCATGGCAAAATCAATTCGTAATAATAGGATTGTCAAATCCAGTCTTAAACCAAGTCCCGTACCTACTGCCAGCTCTTTTAAAAAGTTGTTGGAAAATTGTGTTCCCGGCCGGAGAGGATCGTTATTATATAACCAGATGTTTCCTCCATCTACAAATACTGCTCCTTCTAAAATACGATTAAATTTAATGCGCATTTCTGTATTTAATTCCAATTTTATATCTCCTGACTGATCGGGTAAAAAGCTTGCCTGATCTGCTTTGTCTGAGCGGAATGTTCCCGGTCCTAATGTTCTGCTTCTGAAAGCTCGGACGCTATTTGTTCCTCCAATAAAATATTGTTTAATAAACGGTAATTGCTCTGAATTGCCATAAGGGTATCCAAATCCGGTGATGATCCTGTTTGCCCACCGCAATTTTTTATTTAAAGCAAAATAGTACCGAAAATCCAATTGTGCTTTAAGATATTGAGCAAAAGCACCGCCCAGAATTCTTTTTTTCCCATCACTGTCTTTGTTTATCAAAGAGCCGATTGTATTTCCTGAAACATCCACCAACCCATTGAAGAATAATCCGGACCCCTGTGGATTGTTTGCTAATGGATTTAAAGTGAAATTATAATTTGATCCAAGAATAAACTGTGTATCGACTGCATGTTTTAGTAACGGGTCTGTAAGAATGCTATCCCGGTATTTTTGAGTAATATTTATAGCACGGACATAATTCAAAGAAATCGGATTGACTTCCTGTTGCACTGTTAAACCAGGTTTCCAGGAATATCCTAATTCCGCTTTAAATGAATTGAGAGTATACAGTTTTCGTCTGTTTAGCAAGTCGTAACTCAAGTCAATAACAGTTCGTGGTACAAAGGCATTTGTCGTATTGAATTGGAAAAACGGAACGACAAAGTGTGGGATAGAAAACTTAACCCCGCCACCTAACCTGTAAGTATTAAATCCTTGCTGTTGTCCGCCATATTGTACCTCGCTTCCTGCATAGCTGTAGATGTCCAGATGTTCTGCACCTCTAAACGTGTTTCTGTTGCGAAAGGTAATTTTGAATAAACTTCCTACATAATCGTTCGACTTGGTATTTCCTCCAATCTCCGCTTTAATAGATTTTTTGGGCTGAGGAGTGAGGTAATAAAAGGTATTTAATCTACCAGTATCTTTTTCATTTGCTCCTGTATCTTCAAATCGGTTTTTAACGAATTTGAATACATCCAGATTAATCAATCTGCTGAGTGAAAGATTATGATCTGTTCTGTTATACACACTTCCGGAATCAAATCGGAGTATTCGCGGAAATAAGCTGGGCCTGAATTTGTTTTGTAGATCTACAATATGGTATCCTTTATATAAAGTGCTTTTTACTTTACTGGTATCTTGGCGGTCACTGTTCAGTCTATAGTTTGGGTAAATATAAACCTCATCGATAATGTAGGGTTTTTTAGCAAGTGGAGAGGTACTCTCTTTTACTTTTAAATACATATTCACCTGGTTTTTCCCTATTGTGCTGTCTACATCAACGATCAATAATTCCGGACTAAAATAATAGTATCCTTCTTCCTTTAATTTGGCATCAATTCTTGATCTTTCACCTTTTATCACTTCCAGATTAAAATGATCCTTTGGTTTTAGAATAGAATTTTGTTTTGTGTTAATGATTGCCTTTCCCAAAGAGGAGCTGTCTACGTCAAACATGACTTCATTTATCGTATAGGCATGGCCAGGGGTTAAAGTATAATATGCATGGCCTTTTCTCTTTTTCACGATTGTGTCACCCGATGCCCGGGCATTAAAATAACCGATGTTTTCCTGGAAATTTCTTAATACATCTACATTGTAATTTAATCGAACACTGCTTAGGAGAACAGGTGGTTCGCCAGCCTTTCTAAAAAACTTCCGGATAAATCCTCCCTTTTCAGGATCTCCTCCCAGGTTATATAAAACCAATTTAAAAGGTATTCCTAAAAATTTTGCGTTCGGTTTGGGGCGGGGAAGATCTTCTGTTTTTTCTTTTACACGTTTTTGCTCTTTTTTGCTGATGGTACTATCTTCTATCTTAATGGTTGCGCCTGTATAAAGGGCATCATCTTTAGGTACGTGTTTCGTTAAGTTGCACGAAATGAAAATGAAAGTTGTGCAAAGAAAAACAAGGATATGTGTCGCTATTTTCTTACTCATTTTCGCTTGCTTTTGTGGGAGTGGAAATGGATTTTTCTTCTTCTTTTCTTTCCTCATCCTTCTTTTTTATTTCTTGATTTTTTCTAATTATTTCCCGGTTTTTTCTGCGTTGTTTGGCAGAGATAAATATTTGTTTAAACTTGTTATAATCTATAGATATAACGAATGCAACACCTGTTTCGATGACGTATCCTTCAACAGTTCCCGTATAATCGTTCTTGCGATAGGCCCTTAAAGCATACCGCCCGTCCTTGCTCAATTTGTAGTTGATATTAATATTGCCGGCGAGATTGTTCTGTGACTGATTGGTTTGTCTGGGACCCTCTAATTCAAAATTACTACCTACTGAAACCGTTAACCGATCATTCAATAATCTTTTTGAAACACCTACATTTAATTCTGTGCGGTCCTGTTTTGTGCCTGTCGTATAATCTTCCGTGCTGGCAAGATCAAAATCAATATCTACTCCTTCAATTAATCCCTCAGCCAGTTTGTTTAATTGCTCAGATAATAATTTGCTGACACTTTGCCTCGCAAAAGTCCCTGCGTCCAACGTGCCTCCACTGCTATTGTCAAAAGGATTTTCACTTACAAACCGATTTAAAAGTAATAATGCAAATACCTGTTTGTTCATTTCGGCCGGTTCCTGGCGTATTTGGATCAATTTATTCTGGACTGTACTTACCACGGAATTGGACACATTGTAATTTTCATCTTTTGGTAATACGATATTAAAAGAAAGTTCCGGTTCAAGCATTTCCCCGTGTAATTCCAAATTTACATGAAAGGGTAATTTCTGTTTATAAATCGTCGGATCATCTGCCCCTGTTTCATTCAGGACAAGATCCAGCGGAGCTGTATTTGCAATATATACCGCTGTAATATCAATTTTTGCAGATGTTGGTTCTCCGGTCCAGATGATGTTGCTTCCTTTTTCAATATTGAATTTTCTTTTGATAAAATTAAATGTCAGATTGTACGCACCTTCTTCAATTTCGTAAGATCCCACCATAGTTATTTTTCCGCTGGGATCTATACCTCCTGTCAATTGTCCTGTTCCTTTTAGTTTTAAAAAATCCCCATTACCTTGGTCGACAATGACATTGAAAATGGCTTCCTTCACAATGTTGAGGTTCATAGATATATCATAACCAGTCAGTGTTGAGGTGTTTAAAGAATCATATCCTGCCATTCCTCTCATGAAAATTGAATCTTCCTTTGTAGCACTGTAATCAA
>JBDSBN010000160.1:0-8273 GCA_039921585.1 Ginsengibacter sp.
ACACGATACCCACAGAACAAAAAACACAAAAGAAAAATGTGTATCTCATGAAAGAGAATAAAATGTGGCAAGTAAAAGACGGTGAAAAAAGTGAACTCACCGAAGATGTTACTTTAGTGAATGGTACTATTGTAATGGCTAATGGTACAGTGAAAACTACTGACGGTCAATCAACCACTTTAAAAAATGGTCAATATGTTGACCTTGAAGGAAACATTGGAGAGTGGATAGATGATACAGTTTCTGTTCAATAGTTTTAAGAGAGTTTCAAATTAAAAGCAGTGTTTCGATTTATTCAAAACACTGCTTTTTTTTATTTAGATAAACTGGTTATCTCTTTTCTATTCTTTATTATCGTCTGCCTGGGCTTCTCCGGGTTTTCCTCGTTTGTAAATGATTAATCCGTTAAGGAAGTTTCTCAAAATTTGGTCACCCGCTTCCACATAGCCAGGGTGGTCTTCATTTCTAAAAAGGTCACCTAATGCTCCTCTGGAAATTTTAAAATCCACCAATGATAAAATATCAATGATATCATCATTTCTTAAGGAAAGGGCAACTCTTAGTTTTTTAAGTATATCGTTGTTCGTCATGACTTATGTTTACAGGCAAAGTTATTATATTAATGAGAGGATGGGAAAATAGGATTGAAAGAATTATCGGGATGACTGATTTAGACTCTTTTTAAAATACAACCTTATACGAAGGATAATTATCAAAATCTGAAACAGTATTTTACGGCCGGTATGTAAGCTTGTCCAGTCGAAGGTTTTGTAAAGCATGACATTACGTTTTAAGATTTAATCATTATATTTTTTTCTGTCAAAAAAGAAACTTTATATTTTATTTTAAAATTCATTTAGTTGCTTTAACAAAATATAATAAGGTATATTTTATAAATTTACGCAGTATTACAAAACATTGTTTATCTGAGAAAATAAGATACGAATTGTTTATACGAGTAATAGGTAAAATAATTAACTAACAAAATTCTGAAACAAAAAATTTGAAAATGAAAACAAAGAATATCGTTTTTACTGTAATCTTGAGTGGACTTACATCATTGGCGGTTATTCTGGGATTTAATTATTTCCAGAATAATAATAGTAATCCCAATTTTCATACTTCCATACCCTCAAATTATAAATTCGCAGGATTGTACGATTCTAACGGAAATCAAATGGGAGCACCAATTGATTTTACGCAGGCAGCTTCAGCTGCTATTCCTACAGTAGTGCACATTAAAACCAAAACAACTCCCAAGCAAACAAACAATCTGCCCAAAAGAGGAAACCCGTTTTCCGATCTGTTAGGAGATGATATGTTTGAACAGTTTTTTGGACAGGGTAGAGGCCAGCAAAGTATCGTACCTCAAATGGGTTCAGGCTCAGGAGTCATTATCAGTAATGATGGATATATTATTACGAATAATCACGTAGTAGCAGGAGCCGATGAAGTAACTGTTACTTTAAGCGACCGGAAAACATACACGGCCAAAGTGGTTGGTGCTGATCCGGCATTTGATCTTGCAGTTGTAAAAGTAGATGCGAAAAATTTACCCTTTATGCTTTATGGTACCTCACACGATGTAAATATTGGACAGTGGGTTCTTGCTATAGGATATCCGTTGAATTTGGATGCGACAGTTACGGCAGGGATCATTTCTGCCAAATCCAGGGCGCTCGGATTAAACCGGGACAGAGCCGGAAGCCGCGAAATGGCAGTAGAATCTTATTTGCAAACAGACGCTGCTGTAAACATGGGTAACAGTGGTGGTGCATTAATAAATACTAAAGGATTATTAATTGGAATAAACAGTGCGATTGCTTCACCCACCGGTTATTATAATGGGTATTCTTATGCGATTCCTGTAGATATTGTAAAGAAAGTGGTCAATGATCTGATTAAATACGGAAATGTGCAGAGAGGTTTCCTGGGTGTTAGATTCCTCGAGGCCGGATCATTGAACAAACAACAAAAAGAAGAAAATAAAGTACCGGCTTCTGCAGAAGGCATCTTTGTAACAGATGTAGTTAAAGATGGTGCAGCCGCGGCTGCCGGGATAAAAGAAGGAGACATCATTAGAAAAGTGAATGGTGTAGATGTACAAACGGGGGCTGAATTGCAGGAGCAAATAGCTCAATTAAGACCAGGAGAAAAAGTTACCGTTGTGTATGAAAGAGGAGGAAAGCAATCTACTGTGAATGTAACTTTGAAAAATAATGCCGGAACGTTTGATATTGTAAAAGCAGCTTCAATGATTGATAATTTAGGTGCTGACTTAGAGGATCTGGATCCTAAAAAGGCACGTGAATATAACCTCGCAGGAGGAATTGTTGTAAAAAGAATTAAAGAAGGGGCGATCAATGATCAAACCAGAATGAGAGATGGATTTATTATTACAATGGCAAACGGAAAGCCTGTGAAAACAGTGGACGATCTGAAAACGATTATCGGAAATAATCCGGAAGTTACCATTGAAGGAGTTTATCCCGGATACAATGAACCTTTCGAATATCCTCTGATTTTGAATATTCGATAAAGCAATTGATTGATTAGATTTAATATAAAGCGGCTATCTTAATTGATAGCCGCTTTATATTTTGAGACAATGAATGTTATATTGTTCCTATTAATTTAAAATCAATAACAGGTGTCTATTCATGTGGCCTCGTGCTCCATTGCTACAAATAATTTATCTCAACCGTAGAATCTTGCTCATCGTATTATAAATCAGTTCTCTTAAATCGTTTAAGAGAAAATCCAAGCGGTATAATCGCCCAAACAGATAATCCCAGAAAAGATAAAAGAATGCCGGTATTATTTTCAAAAAACTCACGGAAAACCGCTCCCGTATACCCCATTAAGGCAGAAATATCCATTTGTAAAAGGATTTGAATCCGACTTAAATCTATTGGATTCAGGAAGCTGATAAAAACCATGATTTGTTCCAAAGGGTAGTCCTGAAACTGTAAAAGAGCAAACAATACCAAACCATCGAAGATTAGAGAAAAGAATAACCATAAGGAAATAGCTAGTCCGATTCCTTTTGCCTTATCGCGAGTTAATCCCGCTGCAAGCAGGGCAATACTCACAAAGACTACTGTAAGAAAAAGCCCCGAGATGATCATAATAACTCCTGTAGGATCAGCATGATAAAGTAGTATGGGAATGCCCACTCCTATAAAAAAAGCAATCGATAAAGAAGCGGATAAGCCCAGAAATAAAGAAAGCCAGATTGTTCTTCGTTTGAGCGGTTGGCTCACCAGCAATTCTATAAATTCAGAACTATTGTAAATATAAATAGTGGAGAATATAATACAAATGAGAGGCACCAGAATCAGGATGATATTTAATAAACTTAATAATCCCTTAGCCGAATTGCTTTCCAGATTGAAAACGCTTAAAGATATAAGGAGCAGCAAAAGTGTATAAATTAATACAATCTTGTTTTGCACAATATCTACCACGACATATTTTAATATTTTTTTCATTTTTCTTCTTATTAATTTAATCTGACCAGATTTGTCTGATGAAATGTGATTTGTTATGCGATCGCAGCAACTAATTGCTGATTGACCATAATTTTTGAAATGGCTTTCGATAGTTTGTGCTCATGCGTTTCCTGTTTCAAATCAGTTAGTTTTTTATGAAACAATAACTTTCCTTCCTGCATATATATCACTTCGGTTATCAGGTCATCCAGCTCACTTAAAATATGCGAAGTGATTAGGATTAATTTTCCATTTTCTTTTTCCCGGATGATTTTTTGTTTCAGTTTTTCAGATGATATCGGGTCAAGACCTGCAGTTGGTTCATCCAGAATTAATACATCCGGATGAAACATAAAAGCAAGACTTGCACTCACTTTTTGTGTTGTACCGCCGGATAGTGTACGCATTTTTTTTTGCAGCATTTGGTTCAATCCAAAACCTGTAATTAACTCCTCATCCGGTTTGCTTGTGCTGTTTTTACGGATATCCTTCATCATTTCTACCACATTGGATATGGTCATGTTTTCCGGATACCTTCCTATCTGAGGCATATACCCGATTTTATCCCGGTATTGCCATTTGTTTTTAATAAGCTCTCCGTTAAAATAGATATCTCCACTATCCGGAACAACCATTCCTAAAAGTGTTTTTATAAGCGTTGTTTTGCCGCAACCATTTGGTCCTAATAAGGCAATGCATTCTCCGCTTTTAAAATTAAAGGAGACATTATTCAATACTTTCAGCTTTCCAAAGGTTTTATTTAAATTCGTTGCTTTTATCATAATGCGAGTTTGTTCATGAGTGGTCTGTCATCTTTTAATTGTTCCGGAGTAATACCGGGTAAAATCTTTTCACTCTTATCCAAAAGAGTGACGATAAGGCTTCTGAATAGCATCAGAGCCGCCGGATTGTTTTCTATGATCATTGAATACATACTTACCGGACGATAGGGCACATCGCCTATCTTATCTTTATTAATGTCGTAGCCTTCGTATTTGTCCCAATAATTGCCATTAAAATCATTCAGGACCAAAGATCCATTCGTACTGATGTCAAATGTGTTTCCAATAAAATTATTATTCGTAATGACATTGTCATCACTACTGGACGAAATTTTAAGTGCCCATCCGTTATTATAAAAACGATTCTTCTCCATTTTTATACGACTACACCCATCCATCACGATTCCAACGGTGTTTTGGTTAAAGTAATTTCCGGAAATTTCACTATCGGAAATTTCTTTTAATAAAATTCCATAAGCTGCATCGCCCCAATTATTGATGAAGTGATTATTATACATATGGATATTGGTGGTAAACATCACCGCCACGCCGGATTCATTTTCTTCAAACACATTACCTATATAAGTATCATAATGTGAAAACATAAAGTGAATACCATAGCGGATATTTTTTGTACTGATATTTCTCCAGATTAGTGAGTGACGTACAAATTCGAAATACAATCCATCTCTATGGCCTGTAATTGTATTTCCTATAATCAGCAAGCTGTCCGATCTCCAGCAATGAATTCCGTTGCCACTTTGAGCTTCCAGTTTATTTTCACCAGTAATCTTATTATTCTTAATAGTAGAGTTGAATACGTTCTGAAAAAGAATTCCAAAGTTTGTATTATCCAGAATGTTGTTGAGGATAGTTACTCCATAGCTATCATGTACCAGGATACCCGCAAGGTCTTTCGTTTCTGAGCGACCGCCATTGATTATTTTAAAACCTTCTACTGTAGCATAGTTCGAACGGACAGTTAATACAGTTCCTTTAAATTCGCCATCAATGATTGGCTGCCCGATTCCCTTTAGAATAATTTCCTTATCCACCAGGATAGAGCCTTCTTTATATACGCCTTTGTCTACAAGTATGGTATCTCCATGACGCGCCATTTTTATCCCTTCCTTAATGGAGGTCGTCGCACGACTTTTCCCCACCAGAATGGTTTTTGCAGAAAGTGTGCTAGTAAGTAAAAGGATACTAACAAGGCACAGGAATCCGTAATTGAATTTAATTTTATTGTTCATTTTTCAAAGCCTCCCATGTTATAATTTCTCCCTTCACACGCCTCGCTACATCATCTAATTTTTCTTTATTATCAAAGCAGGCCACATTGCCACCCATGGGTGAATGAAGTTCCTCACTTTTTAAAAGTAGTGCCTGAGATACTTCTACAAAATTATGCGGATCTGCAAAATTGACCAGATACGTACCTTCTACATCTTTCTCCGCCACAGTGCCTTCTTTCATAAAGGCAATCAGACAATGGGTATCATCAAATTTGTATGCTTTGCCTTTTTTTGTCATGATCTCAGCACCAAAGTTTTTATCTGATATGGTCATTTTACAAAAAACACAGGCATCTGATCCTAATTTAATAGGCTGAGGTCCGGTGCTGCAGGAAGCAAGTCCTATCATTAAGAATACAGCTATTGCTGTGACCATCTTATTCACAGTTGTCATTTTTTTCTCCTTTTTTAATTTATATTGAGTGATAGTAATCGTAAGTAATAGAATCCCGACCAAAATGAAGAGTGTACCTCCAATATAGGGAATAGAGTAAACACCAAAGTTTAATAGTTGTTTAAAACCTAGTAGTGGTGGCTGATAGCTTTGTCCGGGCACAATGATCGCTGCTGCCGGATTTAAGTCGTGACCATAATCATAGAGCCATCTATAAAAATCCGCCATAGCAATAATACCAAATAGAACAAATGCGGATGTTAAGGTTGTCAACAGAAATCGTTTCCTTATAATCGCCACTACAAAACAAAATAAGGCAAAAAATATAATGATATAGGGTAATACGGTAAATTCAATAAAGTTTTCGGCGTGCAGTTCCTTCATGCCAATGTAGTGATTTAGACCATTGATAATTTCAACATCTCCGGCTAATTTGTGCGGGTGCATTTTTAAGACTAATCCTTCCGGGTATTGAGGTGCATCCATTTCTATTTGCCATAAAGGCACAATTAAAACCACCAGCAGCAATACACCGCAAAGCGCAACAATAATTCTTGAAAGAGGTGTTAGTATTTTTTTTGAGGTAGCTAAATCTTTCATTTCTATTTATATTAAGAGAGAGATAAAATTGGAACAGGCCAGATGAGGCCTGCTCCAATGATGAAAACTTATTTATTTTGCAGGCGTTGGTTTTCCTCCTGCCGCTACTTCGGGATTGGAGTTTTTACCAAGACTGAAAGAGATTGGAACATTCGATCCTTTTGGAGATACCCGAACATAACCGGACATTTCCTGATGTAATGCACTACAGAAGTCGGTGCAATAAAAAGGGTAGATTCCGGATTTCTTAGGCAACCACTTAAAGGTGGAAGTCTGACCAGGCATTACCAGCAACTCAGCATTTGAAGCACCTTTGATTGCAAAGCCGTACGGCACATCCCAATCCTGCTCCAGATTCGTTACATGGAAGTAAACTTCGTCGCCCTCTTTAATTCCTTCAATATTATCCGGTGAAAAGTGAGACCGGATCATCGTTGCATATACATGCACCCTATTTCCTTCCCGGACCACTTTGGCTTCTTTTTCGCCTTTGGCAACGCGGGGATGTTTGTTATCTTCCAGTTTAAAGAATTTCACACTTTTGTCTTTGATCATATCGGCCTTCAGGAACTGTGCATAGTGAGGCTCACCAATGCTTGGGTAATCCAGAAGCAATTTCATTTTATCGCCGCTGATATCTATCAATTGAGCGCTTTGAGAAAGTTCCGGACCGGTAGGCAAATATCTATCCTTGGTAATCTTATTGTAAGCAACCAGGTATTTACCCCAAGGCTTTCTGGTGTCTCCACCTGGAATAGAAAGGTGACCAGGAGAGTAATACGTAGCAATTCTATCGAGAACTTTTAAATCTTTTACATTCCATTTTACCACTTCAGAAGAAATAAAGAAGGTGGTGTAGGCATTTCCTTTTTCATCAAACTCTGTGTGTAATGGGCCTAAACCTGGTTTGGCTACTTCTCCATGTAATGCCGCTTCATATTTAATAACCGGGATACCTTGGTAATCGCCGTCAAATGTTTTACTGGCAATCGCATTTTGTATTTTAGAAAAGGAGAATACCGGAATTAAAGCCGCTAGTTTGCCACTTCCTACAATGTATTCGCCGGTAGGGTCTACGTCACATCCATGCGGAGATTTCGGACAAGGAATCATATATACGATGTCGGCAAAGTCTCTGGCGTCAATAACAGTTACTTCATTTTTGATGGTTGAAGTAGCTCCATGTACCTCATCATTATACAGATTATGAGCGTAGCGTGCAGGTTTTTTTGTTCCTTTACCAGCTTTGAAATACTCTTCCGCTTTTTTCCAGTTTACGGCCAGAATATAATCCTTGTCGTTTTTGGATGCATTCACTTCTAATAGAGTGTGCGCTTGTTCTGAGTTATAACAGCTGAAGAAAAACCAACCACTGCTTGGTCCTTTACCGGTATGACTTAAATCAAAGTTCATGGGAGGTAGTAGTAATTGAAAGGCTACATCCATTTCACCAGACTCAGGCTGAATGCTGATAAAGCTGATGGTTCCGTTAAAATTCTTTTTATATGAATCAATTGGAACGTCTCCATTTTCATAATCCATCGGAACACTAAAACGAGTACCTGCTACTACATATTCAGAGTTATCTGTAATAAATGGAGAAGAGTGATTTCCGGCACTGTTTGGTATCTCAATAATTTCAGCTGTTGTGAAAGTAGTGAGGTCAATACGCGCCACACGTGGTGTGTTATTTTCATTGGCAAATAACCAA
>JBDSBN010000161.1:0-21489 GCA_039921585.1 Ginsengibacter sp.
GCAGCAAATTGCTTTCCGCAAGATTTTTCAGAAATGATCCGTCTATCATTAAACTTCCATTTTTCAGAAGCACAGCAGATTCAATACAAACTGCTGGATGCTCTCGATTTGCTTTTTGTAGAAAACAATCCGGCCGGAGTAAAAGCATTTTTACATGCGATGAATTTAATTGAAAATGAAGTGCGCCTGCCTGTAGTTCCTCTAAGCGAACAGTTTTATAAAAAGGTCGCAGCATTTGTTGCCGCCTCTAAATAGCACATGGTTATGGCTAATTTAAGAAAGTATCTGATTATATTCTTTGTTTCATTTACTTTCTTATCACAGGCTCAAAATAGGGTCACATTTCAACTTATTCATTTTCCTGCAAAAGATTCTTCTGAGAAAATATACTTGACAGGCAATTTTAATCATTGGGTACCTGATGACAATAATTACTACCTGAAAAATTCAAACGGAAGAAAAGAAATCACCCTTTCACTGAATAGCGGCCATTATGAATATAAGTTTACCAGAGGAAGCTGGACAAAGGGAGAAACGGACATGAAAGGGAATCCATCTGGCAATCGTTCTGTAAGCATTCAAGGCGATACGACCATTCTACTGACCGTAGATGGTTGGAGTGATCATTTTGACCACTCCCTTATTTCAAAAAATCATTTTACGGCTTCTGAAAATGTCCATATTCTGGATACGGCTTTTTACATGCCGCAACTGGATAGATATCGCAGGCTATGGATTTATCTTCCTGCAGATTATGCTCATTCTAAAAAATCTTATCCGGCTCTATACATGCATGATGGTCAAAATCTTTTTGATAATTCTACCTCATACTCCGGTGAATGGGGAGTGGATGAATTTTTAGATTCCATGTTCCAGAAAGGACAACAACAAGTGATCGTTGTAGGTATTGATCATGGGCAGGAAAAAAGAATGAATGAATATAATCCCTGGGAATTTCAAAATTTCGGTGAGGGCCGCGGGGACGATTATGTCGACTTTCTGGTGAAAACGCTCAAGCCCTATATTGATGAAAACTACCGGACAAGAAAGAGTAAGAAATATACATCCATTGCCGGAAGTTCCATGGGAGGATTGATTTCGTTATATGCGGTGTTGAAATATCCAAATGTTTATGGAAGTGCCGGAATATTTTCTCCGGCGTTTTGGACAGCCTCAGGGATTGATTCTGCAGTGATCCATCAGGCTAAAAAGGTTCGATCAAAATTATTTTTATATGCAGGTGGAAAAGAAGGAGACTCAATGATTCCGGATATGTTACGCATAGAAAAGGAGATTAAAAAACACTCCAAATCACTCGTAAAGGAGGTGATAGATAAAGATGCAAAGCACAATGAAGCAGCCTGGAGAAAGTACTTTCCGGTTTATTACAAATGGATTTACGGAAAATAAATTAGAAAAAATTTCTTCCCCCTGAAATTGCTAACCTTCGTCTAAAAAATACTCTGTGTGTCTTCTCAAAGCTCAAGGCTCACAGCTCAAAGCTTCCTACTCTTTACGCCAAAAAACAAACCCCTTCCATAGCTAAGTCCGTATTTTCAAATACCTCTCGGGCTTCAATTTCGAAGTCCTCCAAATCTTCGTACATCGAGGAAAAATGTCCGATAATCAATCTTTTTGCACCAGCTTTTTTTGCTATACGCGCAGCTTGTTTGGAGGTAGAATGAAAACGAAGATTTGCTTTTTCTTCCAAAGCATCCAGATAAGTAGTTTCATGATACATCAGATCCACTCCTTTAATTTTCTCACAAATTGGTTCATAATATCCTGTATCGGCACAATAGGCATAGGATTTTCCCGGTGAGTTGGCCACAGTTAATTCTTTATTTGGAATGATAACATTTTGTGGAGTCATATAATCTTCTCCTCTATGAAGTTGCTCAAAGAAGGAAGAGGGAACCCGGTGTTTTCTAACTTTTTTCAGATGTATTTTACGTGGATTTTTTTTCTCCTTAAACAAGAAACCCCAGCACTCTATCCGGTGATGAACTTTAAAACTGCTCACTACTAATTTTTTATCTTCAAAAAGAATCTTCTCTCCTTCCAGATCATGAAAATGGAGAAGGTATGGGAGTTTGGCTGAGGCAGCGTTTAGTTGAATTTGAATGATGGCTTCTAAATCTGCAGGGGCGTAAAGATGCAAATCAGTAGTTCGGTTATTCAGCGCCAGGCTGTTTAAAAGTCCGATTAATCCAAAATAGTGATCGCCGTGTAAATGAGAAATAAAGATGTGATTGATCTTACTTCGTCTGATTTTTAAGTCATTCATTTGCATTTGGGTCCCTTCACCGCAATCAACCAAAAAAGTATGCTCCTCTGTTTGCACAATTTGGGCCGAAGGGTGCCGATCATAGGCCGGTACAGCAGAATTGTTTCCTAAAATAGTTACAGCGATCAAATTATTTTTCTTTGGGTTTAGATGCCCGAACAATGGCTTGCCCGAAGCGATGATTATTTGCCGGAGGCGAAACTTACCGACTGATTATTTTATTATCTTCTAAAGATCCGGTAGTTTTTTTTACCTACTATATACACCTACCACCTAATCCAGATACTCCCTTTCAATCTCTTCCATTTGTACAATATCCCATGCTTCACTTTCAGTCGGAGTGATATTCAACATATCGTCAATTTCCAGCTCTTTTAATAAATTCATAACTTCTTTATCAATACAACAAATCACCATTGAAACGCCGGCTTCTGCAAAAGATTGTTGAAGATTTAAGAAACTATCAGCCAGCTTCTTATCTATTTTCTTTACCTTGGTCAGGTTAAGGATAATATTCTTAATTGGCTTATCAAGGAAAGATCTGCAGGTATTTTCCAGAACCTCTGACATATTAGCAGACAAATGCTCCTCATTCACCAGAATGACGTGCATTTTCTCTTTGGTATCAATTTTGAATTTCATATTTTATCAATTACAAAGTTTTGCATCAGGTTAATGATCAAAGATATTAAACAGAAACTATCCGCACCAAATGCCCGTTAAAGATTTCGCTTCCCTTTCGGACAACAGGTACGAAAAGTAGCGAATTCCTGCGTGAATCCCTCCTGATTTTTTTTGGTCCAATGTTTTTCTTCTTTTTAACCTTTAATTACAGGGTTTCCACACGTTGTGCATACTTTGTATAGTGGATTAATAGAATTATTTTATTATTATTGTACAGCATTAAATTGAAAATAAATGGACAACAATTTTTCAACTCAAGTAAAAGAAATTATTTCCTATAGCCGGGAAGAAGCTCTCAGGCTTGGAAATGATTTCATAGGAACCGAGCATCTTGTACTCGGTTTGATTAGGGATGGAGAGAATACAGCAATGAAAATATTGAAATCCCTCAATGTAGACTTATATGAATTACGCAAGGAGATCGAGTTGGCAGTGAAGGACAAAACTGGAAAAAACATTTCTAATATTAATTCTTTACCTCTTACCAAACAGGCAGAAAAAGTGATCAGAATCACTGTTCTGGAAGCTAAAACACATAAAAGCCCAATGGTAGAAAGCGAGCACCTGATGCTCTCTATCTTAAAGAATAAAGAAAATATCGCTACTCAGATTCTAAACCAATTTGACGTGGATTATGATATGTTTAAGAATGAACTTGGCTACGTCAAAACAGATCTTAAAGCGGATTTCTCTGATGAAGAAGGCGAAGAGTTTGATGAGGAAAGAAAATCTTATTCTCAGCAACGTACTCCAAAAGGAGGTACTACGCAGGCTAAATCTAAAACACCGGTATTGGACAATTTCGGGAGAGATATTACCCGCCTGGCCGAAATGGGGAACCTTGACCCTATTGTAGGAAGAGAAATGGAAATCGAAAGAGTTTCTCAGATTCTAAGCCGGCGTAAAAAGAACAATCCGATTTTGATTGGCGAACCTGGTGTGGGTAAAACAGCCATCGTGGAAGGACTTGCCTTGCGTATTATTCAAAGAAAAGTAAGCAGGGTTCTCTTTGATAAGCGCGTTGTTTCTCTAGATCTGGCAGCTCTTGTAGCAGGTACAAAATACCGTGGCCAGTTTGAAGAGCGAATGATAGCGATCATGAATGAGCTGGAGAAAAACCGGGATGTTATTTTATTTATTGATGAAATACATACAATTGTTGGCGCTGGTGGTGCGAGTGGCTCCCTGGATGCTTCCAATATTTTCAAACCGGCTCTTGCGCGTGGAGAACTACAATGTATTGGTGCTTCTACCCTCGATGAATATAGAATGTATATCGAAAAAGATGGTGCACTCGATCGTCGTTTTCAAAAAGTAATTATTGAACAACCAAGTGTAGAGGAGACAATTGAAATACTTAAAAATATTAAAAGCAAGTACGAAGACTATCACAATGTGATCTATGATGATGCAGCAATCGACGCTTGCGTAAAGCTTAGTGACCGATATATGACGGATCGTTTATTGCCTGATAAAGCAATTGACGTATTGGATGAAGTAGGTGCACGAGTACATTTAAAAAACATCAATGTACCTGCTGATGTAATTGAGCTGGAGAAGAAGATTGATGAAATCAAACATGAGAAAAACAAAGTAGTTAAAAGTCAGCGTTTTGAAGAAGCTGCTTCTCTCAGAGATACGGAAAAAAGATTACAGGAAGAGCTTGAAAAAGCAAAGGCAGATTGGGAAGAAGAAAGTAAAAACAAACGCTATCCGATTAATGAAGAAGCCATTGCAGAAGTTGTGTGCATGATGACCGGTATTCCTGTACAGAGAATGGTTCAGGCAGAAACAGACAAGTTACGCCGGATGTCAGAAGACCTTTCAGGAGCTGTTGTAGGACAGGATGAAGCGATTCAAAAAGTGGTGAAAGCAATTCAAAGGAATCGGGTTGGACTAAAAGATCCTAAAAAGCCAATTGGTACTTTCATATTTCTTGGACCTACCGGTGTCGGTAAAACGGAGCTTGCAAGAAGTCTTGCGCGCTACATGTTCGACAGTGAAGATGCACTCATCCGCATAGACATGAGTGAGTACATGGAGAAGTTTACGGTATCAAGACTCATTGGTGCACCTCCGGGATATGTTGGATATGAAGAAGGTGGACAGTTAACGGAGAAGGTTAGACGGAAACCATATTCAGTGATACTCCTGGATGAGATTGAAAAAGCACACCCGGATATTTATAATATTTTATTGCAGGTATTAGATGACGGTCAATTAACGGATGGAATGGGAAGAAAGGTGGACTTTAAAAACACCCTTATTATCATGACATCTAATATTGGAGCAAGACAATTGAAAGATTTCGGAGATGGAGTTGGATTTACAACAGCTGCCAGAATTCAAAGCCATGAGGAAAACACGAAAGCAGTTATTGAAAAAGCGCTTAAACGCACCTTTAGTCCGGAGTTCTTAAACAGGATTGATGATGTAGTCATATTCAACAATCTGACGGAAGATAACATCTATTCTATTATAGATATTCTAATGAAAGGCGTGAAAGTAAGATTGGAAAACCTTGGGTTAACTCTGGAACTTTCAGAAGAAGCGAAGAAATTCATTTCTGAGAAAGGATATGATTCAGCCTTTGGTGCCCGTCCGCTTCATAGAGCGATTCAAAAGTATCTGGAAGATCCTTTAGCAGAGGAAATTTTAAATATGAATATCAAAAGCGGAGACTTATTATCGGCTACACTTGATAAAGAGAATGGAAAAATTGTTTTTGAAGTAAAAGATAATTCTACCGTAAAAGAGGAATCAACCGAATCTTAAATCATACAATAATAAATAAATCAAAAGGGTAACGAAAGTTGCCCTTTTTTTTGCTTTAATATTAATACAACAATTAAAACCATGGATAAAAAGATAACCTCAATTCTCTAATCATAATTTTGCTTTTTGGTTATTTTAATAGCAAATTTGCACAATGGAAAAGAAAATAATTGTGACGGTTGATGGACTTTCTTCTTGTGGGAAAAGCACTCTGGCAAGGCAACTGGCTAAAAAACTCGGATATATTTTCGTAGATAGCGGAGCTATGTATCGTGCGATCACTGTATATTTCCTCCGAAATAATGTTGACTTTCAAGATGAAAAACAAATTACTGAGGCTATAGAAGGCATTACTATCGATTTTATTTTAAATCCTCAAACTGACCATTCAGAAATTTATCTGAATGGAGAAAACGTTGAATATATTATCCGCGATTTGGTTGTAGCGGAAAAGGTTTCTGAAGTTGCCGCTCTTAAATCTGTTAGAGAATTTGCTGTTGCCGCCCAACAAAAACTTGGAAAGGGAAAGGGTCTGGTAATGGATGGGCGGGATATTGGAACCACTGTATTTCCTCACGCTGAAGTAAAATTTTTCATGGTTGCTGATGAAGCAGTTCGGGTGGAAAGAAGATTTGCAGAAATGTCTGCTAAAAATCCAAATATCACTCTGGAAGAAGTCAAAAACAATATTGCCATGCGCGATTATATTGATTCTAACCGGGAGTTTAGTCCGCTGCGTAAAGCAAAAGATGCCATTGAACTGGATAATACCAATCTTACAGAAGAAGAGCAATTTGAGATTGCGCTTAAGGTGATTAAAGAAAAATTATCGTAGGTTTTTCGTCACCAAATTCAACTATCAAATCAAGATCGGGATACAATACTGATCCCATATATCCTTTACATGTTGGAATCCTCGGATATGCAGGCATTATAAACAAGTTGTACTGCACGCCGTTTGTTTGGAATGGCAAATTGAAAATGAGGTGTATTATTTAGCCGGGAATATGTTACCAGAATATTCAAGTACCTGGGGTGGATTAAGAAATCACATTTTATCGCAAACTGAATAAAGATTTGCAAAAAGATCTTTTGAAAAACCAACTAGCATAACCCCAGGCTTTTTATTAACTGAAATAATTTATACGCTTACATTAAAATCGCGCAGTGCATCATTTAAACTTGTTTTCTGGTCTGTACTTTCTTTTCTTTTTCCAATAATTAATGCACAACCTACTCCAAACTCGCCTGCTGGAAATTTCTTTGGATAAGTACCCGGAATTACTACACTTCTGGCAGGGATCACACCTTTTGTTTCAATCGGTTCGCTTCCGCTCACATCAATAATTTTGGTGGATTGGGTCAATACTACATTCGCACCCAAAACAGCTTCTTTTTCTACACGAACTCCCTCTACTACAATGCAGCGACTTCCAATAAAACATCCATCTTCAATTATTACCGGGCTTGCCTGTAAAGGTTCTAAAACGCCACCAATTCCTACTCCCCCACTCAGGTGTACATTCTTTCCGATTTGCGCGCAACTGCCTACTGTGGCCCAGGTATCAACCATGGTTCCCTCATCCACATACGCACCAATATTCACATAGCTAGGCATCAGCACAACATTTCTTCCTAAAAAACTTCCATAACGTGCCATGGCGTGGGGAACGGCACGAACGCCCTGTTCTTTATAGTTTTTCTTTAGTTTCATTTTATCATAAAACTCAAAGGGAGGAAGAATATAGGTTTCCATTTCCTGGATTCCAAAATACAATATGATCGCTTGCTTCACCCATTCATTTACTTGCCAGGAGCTTCCTCCATCAACATTATTCACAGGAATGGCTGTACGTAAAACGCCCTTGTCCACTTTTTCAATAACTTCCCTGACAGCTCTTATAAATCTTTTCTCTTTCAATAAATCCCTGTTATTCCAGGCTTCCTGTATGAGTGATTCTAAATTGTACATAATATTTCTTGTATTTATACAAATATAGAAAAGATGAGGAAAATGCCCCGATTATGCTTAAAGAAACTGCCGGGATTTTTCTATTCCCCTCAATAATTTAAACCGAAAATAACCAATGGCGTCACTTAAAATAGCAGTAAATTTTTGAATTAGGTGAGTTTTTTATTCGTGAAGGGCTAATAAAAACATTTATTTGGAAAGTACTGACATCAAAGATGTCCACATTTACTGAAAATAATTTAAATAAGACCGATAAAGATTACTATACTTCTGGAACCGGGAAAAGATTCAGGCCTCCAATGCGGATAGGCGTTTTTCGATACCGAAGGGAGTCCAGGTTACCCGTTGAGCTTTGGTTTGTTCCCTGACTTTTTTATTAAAATCAATGACCTCTTGATTTACATATCCTCTTGAGTGATCAAGATGCATTGTGACGGCACAATATCTTATTTGAATCCCTTTTTTACCAGAGTTCATCAACCGCTCTCCAAATTCTCTGTCCTCTGCTCCATATCCCATTCGTTCATCAAATCCGTTTATGGCAAGCATATCCTTTTTCCATCCGGAGGAGTTATGTCCATTCCAGGAGGCATTCGTAGGACTAATGGCATTCATAATTTTTACAGCACCACCTTTTAAAACCAGTTTGGAATTTTTAAAACTTTTTCCTAAACCTTGCTTTTTTAACCAGCTTAAATCAGCAAATCGTCCGGAGGAAATATCATCGGGTTGAATTATTTTTGAAATAGACATAGGCAGTTTAAAATACCCACCTGACAAAAAATGATTTTCTTTTCTATGTTTGATATGTGCTGAAAGAAAGTCTTTTCGCGGAATACAATCACCATCAGAAAACAATAAATAGTCACTTTCGGACGCGACAATTGCTTTATTCATTATCACACATTTCCGAAATCCTTCATCTTCATGCCAGATGTGTTTTATTGGATAATCAACATTCGACTGCATTTTTTTTATCAGCTCCGCGGTTTCAGATGTGGAGCCATCATCTGCCACCAACACTTCAAAATCCTTATAATCCTGGAATTTATAACCCCACAATACTTTCTCCAACCAGTCAGGGGAATTATACGTTGTAAATATTACTGATATCTGCATGCTATTTGAACTCTTTTTACGAAAATACAGGAATATAACTTTATGTAAGTTTACATTTGCAAATATTCCTGCACCGATTTTCAATTCGCATAATGGTCAACGTTTTTACAATAATAGTCACTTACAATGGAAAAAAATGGATCAAATCCTGTATTGACAGCCTTCTGAAAAGTACTCATAAATCAACAATTGTAGTGGTTGATAATGATTCAAATGATCATACCAACAACATTCTATCGGCATACGGCGACAAAATTCAATTACTCCAAAATGATTATAACGAAGGTTTTGGAAGTGCAAATAACCGGGGAATCCTTTATGCACTTGAACAAAATGCAGACATGGTTTTTCTCCTGAATCAGGATGCGTATGTGTTTGAAAATACGATTGAGTTATTGGTTAAAGCGATGAAAGAAAATCCGGACTTTGGTATCATGAGTCCTTTGCACCTTGAAGCCGGTGGAAAAACGTTAGATGCTGATTTAAAAAACTATATAACCAGAGATTTCTCCGCTCATTTTGCGGAAAAATTGTTAACAACAGATCCCGGAAAAGAGTTTTCCAAACCTTATCCAATGCGATTCATTAATGCTGCTGCCTGGATGATTTCAAAAGAATGTTTGTTGAAAACCGGGTTGTTTCATCCTGTATTTTTTCATTATGGGGAAGACAATCACTTTGTGTCCAGGACACAATACCACGGATTTAAAACCGGCTTACTCCCTGAAGCCAAAGTGATTCACGATCGGGAAATAAGTATCATTGATCCGCAAAAATTATTATTAAGACAATTGAGAACAGTTCCGCTATACGTCTTGTTGGATTTAAGAAAACCTCTTTTTCTTGCCCGGTTCTTAGCACGAAGAAAATTGAAAAGAATCAGCATGAAACTCCATAAATTAAAAACACCCGACATAGAACCCATCATAAAACAACAGGAACAATGGTTTTCCTCCCTCTTACCCAAAGCCAGGAAGATCCGGAAAGAAACAAAAGCAGGATATACACCAGAAAAGTTTTTTGATGGAAAGTAGGCAGGTAACAAAAAATGAATCGAATGATGAATGAATCCATTTTAAAAAGGGAAATCGAAGAAACTCTTTCAGTTCTTCAATCTTCCGGAATTATCCTCTACCCCACTGATACTATCTGGGGAATAGGTGGTGATGCTACGAATGCAGAAGCAGTTCGAAAAATATACGAACTCAAAAAAAGAGAAGAAAAGAAATCCATGATCATTTTGGTTACAGATGAAAAAATGATCCATGATTATGTATCCGATCCTTCCAAAAAGATACTTGAATACCTGGCAAATCAATCGCACCCAACAACAGCAATATTTATAAATGCCATCAATCTACCAGAAGGGCTTATTAATGAGGATGGCAGTATTGCCATCAGGATTGTGCAGGATGAATTTTGCCAGTCACTTATACAGGAATTTAAAAAACCATTGGTATCCACTTCAGCAAATATCTCAGGAGAAAAATATCCACAAAACTTTTCCGAAATAAACCAAGAAATAAAAAACGGTGTTGACTTCATCGTTCAACACCGTCAAAATGATTTAAAAAAACACGCTCCATCTTCGATCATTAAATTGGATGAAAGCGGAAATGTTATTCACCTAAGGTAATTTCTTTACGAAAAGTGAAGACGAACTAAATATCTTCTTACAAAGCAATCCCAACTCCCAATTGAATAGCAGAAGCTTTCCATGATTCTTTATCACCTACGTTATCCATGTTGGTTAATCCACCTACATAACGTCCATATACTCTAAATTTCAATAAGTTTAATTGTAAACCACCTGCTAATGAGAAATCGCCGGATTTGAAAGCATCCTTTCCGTTTTCCAACATATTCTTATCCTGATCCATTACAATTCCAAATTGAGGTCCGGCCTGCAAAGTCAGATACTTGTTTAAATTAACATTCAACAAGATTGGAATGATTAGCTCATTCAATTTTACATTATTCACATTTCTAAATGCATAAACCTGACTGAATTGTGAAGCGGTATCCAAATTGGTTTGGTTAAACATTACCTCGGGTTGTATAGCTACTCTGCCTCCTAAAGGTATGGTTGCAAAACCACCAATCTGATAGCCAAGGGTAAATTCATCTTTAAAAGCCTTCCCGGACATTTTGCCCATATTGGCGCCACCTTTAATTCCTAAGGTAAATTTCTGCGAAAATGCGGATGAACCAACAAATAGAACAGCCGCCAATATTAATAATTTTTGTTTCATGGTAATAGGGTTTGAATGATTAAATAATAAGATTGATAAATTAAATATTCAAATAGAATTCCAAGATTAGGCTTTTTCTTTGGTTGTAAGTTTATTCCCTCCCGTTAAAAATTCGATAAAACTCCCTGCAATACTACCCTGACAGCCTGGTAAAAGCATTTGAAAACCAATACCCTATTCAAATTCAGAAAATTTGCCCGAAGCTTGTGATTATCCTATTGCGAAACAATTAATGGCATGCAAGAATTTAAAAATTTATCTATGCAGTACTGCTGACTACCTGCAAACCAATCACTGATATCACTAATGTGGTCAGAAAAAACATCCTCCAAAAGGTAACAGGTTCTTGAAATAAGAAAATGCCGGCTGTAACAGTTCCAATAGCACCTATAGCACCCCAAACAGCGTATGCAGTTCCCACGGGAATTGCTTTTTCACCACCCATCGCTTTATATAATAAATACATACTGATACTCACACAGATTGCAAAAGATAACAACCACCACCCCATTTCTTTCCCTTCTGTTTGCTGAGCCTTTCCCAAACTTATAGCGAAGCCTGTCTCAAACAAACCGCCTATAATAAGTAATATCCAGTTTATAGTCATGTGTTTAATTTTTTGGTTATACAATTTCGATCAAACAGAATGTTTTATCAGTGGACGAAAATACTTTAAATTGATCTTCCTTTTAAGAGGAATTTGTTTCCTGACTTGCGTTAGAAATAATTAATACAAAAATCAAAAAGAGAATTGCTACCAATAAAGGAGAAGAAAATCCTCTAAGAAATTGAATTTAAATAGATATTCTTGTTAAGGTTAAAGAATTCAGCGATAATATACAGGCAATTAACATACCTTTGCCGCTAATTTTAAAATAAATAAATGAATGCATTTGAAGGCTTAGGCCTAAATGAAAATCTTGTTAAAGCCGTCTCTGACTTAGGTTTTGACACTCCAACTCCAATTCAGGAAAAAGCAATTCCTATTTTACTTTCCGGAACAAATGATTTTGTAGGGCTGGCACAGACCGGAACCGGAAAGACCGCTGCTTTTGGTTTACCACTTTTGCAATTGGTAAACCCTGCTGATAAGCATCCTCAGGCACTAATTGTATGCCCGACACGAGAATTATGTTTGCAAATTTGTAATGACCTGCAGGCTTATAAAAAATATTCCAAAAATCTGGTTGCAGAACCGGTTTACGGAGGAGCTTCTATTGTCATGCAGATCCGTGCATTAAAAAAAGGTGTTCACATTGTCGTTGCTACTCCCGGAAGATTGATTGATATGATTGAAAGAAAAGCAATCGATCTTCAAAAGGTCAAATATGTCGTATTAGATGAAGCAGATGAGATGTTGAATATGGGATTCAGGGATGATATTGATTTTGTATTGAAGAATACAGTCAATCGTGAAAGCATCTGGTTATTCAGTGCGACCATGCCCCCTGCAGTGAGAACAATTTCTAAAAACTTCATGAGTAATCCTCAAGAAGTAACGGTAGGTAAAAAGAATACTGCCAACGTAAATATTGCGCACCAATATTTTGTGACGCCGGGACCATCCAGGTATGAAACACTCAAAAGACTGGTCGATTTTAATCCCGGGATGTATGGGATCATTTTTACCCGGACTAAAATAGATGCTCAGGAAATTGCGGAACGCTTATCTAAAGAAGGATATGATATAGAATCACTTCATGGTGATCTTACCCAACAACAAAGAGACAGAGTGATGAAGCGGTTCAGAAATAAGAGTATTGAAATTCTGATCGCAACGGACGTTGCAGCTCGGGGTATTGATGTTGACGGCATCACGCATGTCATCAATTATGAATTACCAGATGATATTGAAGTATATACTCACCGAAGCGGAAGAACTGCCCGGGCCGGAAAAAGTGGAATTTGTATTTCGCTTTGTACATCCAGAGAGATCTTTAAGATCCGTCAATTGGAAAGAATGGTTAACGCTGAATTTTTCAGATTAGATATTCCTTCCGGAAAAGATGTTTGCCGCAAGCAATTTTTCCATTTTATGGACAAATTGATCAGCACAGATATTTCAAGTGGAGAATACGAAACCTATATGCCTGACCTGGTAGAAAAGTTTGCAGATATTAGTAAAGAAGAAGTCTTAAAAAGAGTAGCTGCTCTTGAGTTTGACCACTTTTTAAAGTATTATGAAAATGCGGATGATCTTAATGTAAGAATTGATCGCGACAGACGTGCCCAACCAGCAACTGCCCGTACTCAAAGACCTGAAAGAACAGAAAGAAATGCGAATTATCGCGACGGTGGTTATACCAAATTATTTATTAATGTTGGTACGAAAGATGGCTTTTACAAAGCAAGTTTCCTTCAATACATTTTGGATGAAAGCAACTTAAATAAAGAGGTTCTTGGTCGTATAGACCTTCGGGATATGAATGCCTGGGTAGAAGTTGATAAAACAGCTGCTCCAAAAATGGTTAAAAGCCTGGATGGAACATCTTTAAATGGTCGCCAAATCAGAATGAACGTGGCAGATGGAGGTGGAAGGAACCACAATACGGATCGTAGTGGCAGGAAAAAAACCTATTCAAAAGAAAGCAAGTAATTTTGTTTTATAAGATTGTTGTGAAAGGTGTTCGAAAGAACGCCTTTTTTTACGATATTAGAGTTCTGATGGTGTAATTTTATATGATTAGAGGGTATTAGAACAGTAGCATGAAAGAAGTTTGTTGAATTTCTTTTAAGTAGAAATAAAATTACTCCTTCAAACATAAAACTAGATCAGTCTATGTTTCAAAAATTAGAATTCAAAATATTTTACAAGGTAATACTGTTGTTCTCTACACTTTTGATTACCTCTTTCCTTTTTGCAAAAAACCAATGGTCCTATCTCTTTATTTTAATACCGATAGTCTCCTATCAACTTTACGATTTGTATCGTTTTCACCGGAAGGCATTTGAAGAGATAAACAATTTTGTTGAGTCCGTTCAATACAACGATTTCACCCGGCATTTTAATGTAAAAAGTGCTCCACCTGAACTAAAAGCCTTGCGGAGCGGTTTTAATAAAATCAATGAAACCTTTAAGGTTATCAGCAATCAGAAGGAAATGCAATACCAGTACCTGCAAAAAATTCTGGAGCTGGTAGAAACGGGAATACTCTCGTACGATGCGGATAATGGTGAGGTTATCTGGATTAACGAATCGCTGAAACAAATGCTCCAACTTCCCTATTTAAAGACAATTCATTCTCTGGAAAAAAGAGACCCGGAATTATATAGCGGAATTATCCAACTCAAGCCAGGTGAAGGAAAAATTGCCAATGCGCATTCTGAAAAAGGAATAATGAAAATCCTACTTTCAGCAACCGCTTTTTCGACCGAAGGGAGGAAATACAATCTCATTGCATTTCAAAATATTAATGAGGCGGTGGATGAAACGGAAGCGAAAGCCTGGCAAAAACTATTGAGTGTGATGACTCATGAAATCATGAATTCTGTTGCGCCCATTTCTTCTTTGGCAGGAACATTAAAAAATAGTTTGCAAAAATCGAGGGATCCCTTGGCCAATAAGGAAATCGAACTGGCCGACCTTGAAATAGGAATTGAAACGATACAAAGAAGAAGTGAGGGCTTGTTGAAATTTGCAGAAACTTACCGGAACCTGAATAAAATTTCCACGCCAGAATTGAAGAGTATTTATTTTCGGGATTTGTTTGAAAATATTTGTAATCTGATGCAGCCTGAAACAGATCGGAAGAATATTGAAATGGAAATTGTGTTGCAGGAAATGGATTTAAAAGTTGATGCAGACGAAACCTTATTGGAACAGGTATTGATCAATCTGGTTGTAAATGCCATGGAAGCCGTTAGTGAAAAGGAAGAGGCTAAAATCACACTTTCGGCCGGGAAGGATGCTCTAAACAAAATGTACATCAAGGTTTCTGATAATGGATCCGGTATGGATAAGGATACTTTGGAAAATATTTTCATCCCATTCTTCAGTACTAAAAAAAGAGGAAGTGGTATCGGTCTGAGTTTGTGCAAGCAAATTATGATGCTGCATAAGGGTAATATCAGTGTTCAGTCAAAGCTGTATGAAGGGACCATATTTACACTTCAGTTTTAATAAGGATTAACCGGAAATCTGAAAATTTATCAGGGAATAATTGAAATGAAACGCTTCCAATAAATCCAGGTATCGATTTAAGAAAAACTACTGATGAGCACTCTTTTCATCCAAAATCCGGATTCTTCTGCATAACATCTGCAATATTCCTCTTAACACTCCTTCGTCCTTCGCAAGAATTTCGTAAAATGGCTCCTGCTCAAGTTTTAATAATACACAATCCTGGGCGCAGGTTGCGGATGCTGATCTACTTTCTGAATCCAATAAGGACAATTCACCAAAAACCTCATTTTCTCCCAGGACAGCAAATGTATAACCTCCATCATGTATGCGCACACTTCCTTTTTCGATGATGTACATACAATCACCGACTTCTCCTTTTTCAAACAATGGCTCTCCGGCTTTTAAAGAAACTTCTTTCAAAATTTCAGCAACATCTTGTAAATCCTTATCAGGCGTATTTCTGAAAATGGGGGATTTCTTCAGGAGGGAAAATTTTTGATTTGCTATCATATATTGAAGATAAATGTTTTTAAAGCTAATATTAAAATTAAATAATAAACTTCTAATTGCCTTTATTTACTTTTTACAATCATTTTTTTTAAATATGGAGACAGGGTTCCGTAAAATCAGATATCTCTAAAATGCCCATGACTTTGCGGCAAATGGAATTTTTCGGGGTATCTCTCATCAATTCTTAATCAGGCCATTTTAATCAAACCGGAAAACCTACCTATATTTATAAATAAAGCAACCTGCAGCGTGCCCTACGCTTTCTCCATTCAACCTATTTATATTACATTCATAAGTAAAATTCTATTGTCTCTAAATACTATGATTCCATTCATCATTCTTACATTTTAAACTAATAGTTTTTCCATAGATTGTGGCCTAAAAAATATAAACTCATCAAATGTTTAGAAAATTAATACCCGTTTTTATTTTATTGATCTCCTATTCTGCCGAAGCGCAGAAAAAAGAAACCAGTCCCAGGCCAATGAACTGGAAAGATGTTTCAACCTGGAGATATATTCCTTCTCAATCTGTCAATTTTTCTGCAGATGGAAAATGGGCCGCTTATGCCCTGGTATCCGTTGAAGGTGATGGAGAAATTATCTTGAAAAATCTCCAAACAGATTCAACAAAGAAATATCCTGTGGGCGGTCATATGAATCCTTCCATGGAATTTTCAGAAGATGGAAAATATTTTGTATTTAAAGAGTACCCAAAATATAGAGAATCGAAAGCCGCTTCAAAAACTCCGGGCAGACAATTATTTGAAAAACTTCATCTGGTAAGCCTTTCAGATATGAAGAAGATTGAATTTGACAAAGCCGGCAGATACAGCTTTAACGGAAAAGAGCAATCCTACCTGGCAATTGCGTTGGCACAGGTACGCACTCCCGGAGCCGCACCTGTAGCCGGAGGCAACGATCTGTTGTTATATGAATTAAGTACCGGTAAAAAATTAAGCCTTGGAAAAATTGGGGAATATGCTTTTAATAAAAAAGGAAATACTCTTGCTTATACGATTTCAGGGTCTAATAGTGCCGAGAATGGATTATTTACCATGAACCTGGCTGATAAAAGAATTTCAGTGATTGACAATGATACAATCAGCTACAAATCTTTAAACTGGACGGAAGATAAGGATGCTTTGGCTGTTTTAAAATTGACGAAGGATAAGAAATTTAAAACAGATAAGGGAAGTATTCTCGCCGTAAAGAATGTTACAGGCAAACCGGAAATTTTCACTTATGATCCAATCAAGGACTCTGTTCATTTTCCAAAAGAAATGACGATTAGTGGAAACCGTGCTCCTACATGGTCTGAAGATCTTTCAACCATTTTCTTTGGAATCAATACGCTTGAAGCGGTTCAGAAAGAAATGGAAGAAGATGCCAAAAAGGATACTGCGAAAAAGAATCCTTTGGTTGACCTGGAAAAGTTAAAAGCGGATACCAGCATTAAATCTATAGATGATTTGAAAAAAGCACTTGCCAGACTGGATAAACCCGCTGTAAGACCCGCTCCGAATAAAAAAGATATTGACAAACCAGACATGGTAATCTGGAACTGGAAAGACCGCCGTTTGCAAAGTAATCAGCAAGTGACAGAAAGAATGGATAAAGTTTTCTCTTTTGCGGCTATGTACAATATTCAGTCAAACACTTTCCATCAAATCAGTGACAGTGCCATACAATCTGTACGCATATTGCCAAAAGACCTGTTTGCATTTGGTATTGCAGATACTGCTTACCAGTTAGACCGAAATCTAGACGGACAAAATTACTCTGATTTGTATATAATAGATCTTAAATCGGGTGAAAAAACGCTGTTCAAAGAAAAATTTTATATACCTAGTGGGGCTTCAATGCCTAACCCATCCCCTGACGGGAAGAAATTTGTTTATGGAAATGATGGCCACTATTATGTTTATGATCTGGTGAGCAAAAAAGAAAGAAATCTTACCGCAAACATTCCTTCTTCTTTTATCAATACAGAAAATGATCTTAACGTAACCAAACCACTTACGGGAATTACCGGTTGGAGTAGTGACAGCAAGTATATTTTGATCAATGATCTTTGGGACATCTGGCAGGTTAATGCGGATGGATCGGGAGCGGTGAACCTGACGCAGAATGGAAGTACAGATAAAATCAAATATCAGCGCCGCTACAATATCTATCCGGATGATAAAGGTATAGACTTCAAAAAACCACAATATTTCGGTATCTATGGAGAGTGGACAAAAAAATCAGGTATTGTTCGGTTAGATCCTTCCAAAAAAGGATTAAAACCAGGACCAGTTCAGTTGGCCTGGGATGATGCAGCTTATGGATCTTTTAATAAAACACTACACTCTGATACCTATTATTTCTCTAAAGAAACATTTAATACTCCGACAGAGTTTTATGTCACAAATAGTAAACTCACAAACCCAAAGCAGGTAACTGAAAATGCACCTGATAAGAAAAAATACATCTTTAGTGCCGGTACCCGTTTGGTGAATTATGTAACGGATAAAGGCGATTCACTGCAAGGGGTTATTTATTTACCTGCCGGATATGAAGAAGGTAAAAAGTACCCGACCATTGTATATTACTATGAAAAAACATCTCAAGGAATGCACCGCTATGTGACTCCATCCTTCCCAGGAGGCGGCTACAACCCGACATTGTTTACAAGTAACGGGTATGCCGTATTTACACCAGATATCGTCTACAAATTAGATGATCCTGGTATGAGTGCTGTATGGGCTGTACTTCCGGCTGTAAAAGCAGCCATCGCAACAGGTATCGTAGATGCGGACAAAATGGGCTTACAAGGTCATAGTTGGGGTGGATATCAAACGGCTTTTCTGGCTACTCAGACAAATATGTTTAAGGCAGCAGCTCCTGGAGCAGCGCTTACAAACATGATCAGTATGTATAGTTTAATTTATTGGAATTCCGGCGGAGGCAATATGTCCATCTTTGAATCCTCTCAGGGAAGATTTAAAGGTGCGCCTTGGGAAAACTGGGATTCTTATCTCAGAAATTCTCCCATCTATCACGTAAAGAAAGTGGAAACTCCGATTCTGATGTTGCACAACGATAAAGATGGAGCGGTTGACTTTACACAGGGAGTTGAATTCTACAACGCACTTCGTCGTTTAAAAAAGCCAATAGTGATGATTCAATACAAAGGAGAGAATCACGGTATTGCCAAATTGGAAAACAAAAAAGACTACGCCGTAAGAATGCTGGAGTTTTTTGATCATTATTTAAAAGGAAAGCCAGCACCTGATTGGTGGGAGCAAGGAATTGACCGTTTGAAAATGGAAGAACATCTGGAAGAAAGAGCGTTTTAATTTAAACATCTGCTTGTTATGTTCATCTTTTCAAAGTGAAAATTAAAATGAGACAGTAGTTTAAAAACAAAAACAATTAAATAGTAAAGATCAGGTTGCAAAGTTGCAGCCTGATCTTTTTTTATTGGTAGAATGATTGTTCATTTAATATATAAATACAACAATGAATAGTCGATTTTTTATATCAAAGAATTGTCACCCACATGTTGGTGCATTCTATGATAAAATCCAAATAATTTCATCAGGTAGTTTTAAAATTTATTGAGATCCACAAAAGGAAAATCACTTAACAAATTGTCGATAAGCAAGTAACCCTGGTTTTAGCTCTTCATCTAATTTTAGTGTATCTTTAATAAAACGATTTTCATAATGGATATCAGTCAATTTATCGAAATAAGCCCTAAAATAATGATGGGTAAACCAGTTATTAAAGGAACTCGTATTACAGTTGAATTAATTCTTGAAAAGCTTTCTTTTGGGGAAACGGAAGAAGAAATTCTTCAGGCACATCCGCATATTACCAAAAAAGATATTAAAGCAGCTCTTGCTTTTGCTGCTGAATCTTTGAAAGGAGAAAAGATTTATCCAATTGCTATATGAAGTTGATTGCAGATGAAGGAGTGGATAAACCAATAGTTGATATTTTGCGAAAGGCAGATTTTGATGTAATTTATATTCTTGAAACACACAGAGGAGCAGAAGATGATGTAATTCTTTCATTGGCTAATAACCATCAAAGAATACTCTTAACACAGGATAAAGATTTTGGCGAACTTGTTTATAGACTTAAGCAGGCACATTTTGGGGTTGTATTGATTAGACTTGGAGGGTTTGGTTTCCAGCACAATTAAAAGCAGAAATCATTCGAAATATCTTCACTGAATATAAGGATGAACTTGTAAAAGCATTTACTGTTATTCAACCTAATGCCGTCAGAATAAGGAAATAAATCCTTACTGGCATCAGCGATCCAAAGGCATAAAAACCATTCTGATTTAGCACCTCCGCATTAGAATAGTCCTCCGTTACCTTCCCAGCATTTATTCCCATCTTCTTATCCCCGTGTTGGCGCATTCTTTGATAAAATCCAAGTAATTTTCATCAGGCAGCTTTAAATGTATGGAGATCCACAAAAGGAGAATCTCTTTGAATAAAATCAAAAGCCCTACTCACTATTTCGAATCTGATGGCCTTTAAGACGAGCATTTTATTTTTTCCTTCATCCACCTTTCTTTGAACATAATTTTGCAAATGAGATAATAGTTTAAAACAAACAATATTTTCATATAAGATCCGGTTGCAAAGTTGCAGCCTGATCTTTTTTTATTGGTAGAATGATTGTTCATTTAATATATAAATACAACAATGAATAGTCGATTTTATTTATCATTGAACTGTTTCCGGATGGATTTCAAAATAAATACGCACCATATTAAAACACAAAACATATCTTTCTCAATCCCGCTATAGCCAACTCTTTCATGAATTATACATGGCAAACAATTCGGTCTGATTTTAAACTATTTTTTCAATTTTCATTTTCTCTTCATGTTGGGAATATATGTTTGTATTCAAATCAATCAAATAATCAAATAAAACAAACTTTATGAAACAGACACTATTATTTTCAGCTGCAATTATTTTTTCAACTGCTTTATTCGCACAAACAACCGTGAACAACAACAGTAACGCTAAAAGCAAAACCACTGTTCAAAGTACCCGGGAAGGAAGCGGTGTTAGTAGTTCAGGAAGTGCTTCTTCTACTACTAAAATTGAATCAAATGACGTTTCTAAAATTGAAAAAAGATCAAAGTCAGAAATTAAAAAAGGAAAAAAAGCCGCTGCTCACAAAAAAGAACAAGCAAAAAATGAGTTGAAATCAACAGGTGAAGAATTAAATGAAATGTCTTCCGCCGATGCAAAAATCAGCGCTTCTGGCCAATCAAACTCTTCCGTAAATTTCTCAGATAATGACAATAATGCAAATCAAAGTAATTCTTTGAAAAGTAATGTGCTTATTTCTGCCGATAATCAAGGAAGTACGGAAGGTAAAACCCTGATAAAAACCAAAGTAAGCGAAGTGACGGAAGGAACTGCTAATGCAGGTACAGAGGTGCGTAATAGAACTTCAAAGAAAATTGAGAAAATGAATAAAAGAAAATCAGTTTCTGTAAACGCTGGTGCAAATACATCCAATAACATTGAGGTAAAACCTGCAACTATCAAAACAGGAACAATTATTAACGGAAACACAGGTATAAAAATAAAATAAGTAACGGGAAGCAGGTTTTGCATTATTTTGCAAAACCTGCTTTTTAAACCAATATGATGAAAGGTTCAATAATTTCGAAGGCTCTTACGATGATATTTATTACTACTGCACTTCCCATAATTGTTATGGCAGAAAGCAAACCGGTAAAGAATATT
>JBDSBN010000162.1:0-11802 GCA_039921585.1 Ginsengibacter sp.
AATGAAAACTATTCAATCAAAGAGCTTATTAACGTTGATTATAATATTATTTATAATTGGCTTTAGCACTTCGGCGGAAAACTTTATAAAACCCGGTATTTACAATGTAAATAATCCCGGTGACTCAACCGACGAGTCTTCTCACAGAGATATGTATTTGATTTATAATCCTAACAGGGTATTATATCCGGAAAATCTGGAAGAATACCGTGAAAATAGTCAGGATTATATTAAAAGGTATAGCGTGCGCGAACGCAGCTATATTATTCATATGCTCAAAAAAGGGCAAAAATATTTTCCTCAGGCTCTGGATATTTTTGATAAGTACGGCGTTCCTCATGAATTTCAAGTACTTCCTGCTCTGGAATCCAACTGGTCAGCACATGCTGTTTCTCCAGCGGGAGCAGTAGGTTATTGGCAGTTTATGAGTACTCTTGCCCGTGAATATGGTTTAAAAATCGGTGGAGCAAATGATGAAAGAAAAAACTTTACAAAGGCGACACATGCCGCAGCGAAGTTTTTCCGCGATCAGCTTGATTACTTTGATGGGGATATTCTTTTAACGGTAGCAGCATATAATTGCGGTCCGGGAAGAGTGCGGTCGTCTATCAAAAGAAGCAAAGTAAAAGATGCAAACTTTTATGATATCAAGGATCATTTGCCTGCTGAAACCAGGAGGTTCGTAAATAAGTTCATCTCATTAAATGTAATTGCCACTAATTACGAAAACTTCATCGCTAAAAACTTAGATTTTTCTGAGCCGCATTTATTACAAATTGCAGCGACAGATTCTATGGTTTTGCCGGATTATTCCGTTTCGCGTAATGCATTATAATTTACAGTGACGCAATAGGCTTTATCTTTGACATCTATGCCGAAGATTAATTACAACGATAGTTTCAATTTTTTAAGTAAGCTGACAGTCCGCAGAGTGTGGAATGCCTCCAAAGTTTTAGGTAGTTATTATCTGAGCAGAATGGTAGGCAGACCAATACAATGGGGACTGCCTGTTTCTATTTCATTTGAGCCTACTACTTCATGCAATTTGCGTTGCCCGGAATGTCCCATTGGTTTAAGAGAGTTCTCGCGTCCTACAGGCATGCTTGAAAAAAATTTCTTCAAAGAAACCATTGATGATATTTACAAAGACATATTGTACCTTATATTTTACTTCCAGGGGGAACCTTACCTAAACCGAAATTTTTTGGAAATGGTAAAATATGCTTCTTCCAAAGGCATTTATACTGCCACATCTACCAATGCGCATTATTTAACGGATGAGGTTGCAAAGAAAACGGTTGAGAGTGGCCTGGACAGATTAATTATCTCTATCGATGGCACCACTCAGGAGGTTTATAAGCAATATCGCCGGGGCGGAAATCTTGATAAAGTACTTGAAGGTGCACGAAATATAGTAAAGTGGAAAAAGGAGTTAAAGAGCAAAACTCCCTTTGTGTTTTTTCAATTTTTGGTGGTAAAACCAAATGAACATCAGGTAGAAGATATAAAACAGCTGGCAAAAGAAATTGGAGTAGATGAGGTGCGCTTCAAAACCGCTCAGATTTATGATTACGAGAATGATCCGAATCAGCTAATTCCCGAAAATGAAAAATTCAGTCGGTACAAAAAATCAAAAGACGGAAATCATGTAGCCAAGAATAAAATGGCGAATCATTGTTGGAAACTATGGCATGCAAATGTGATTACCTGGGATGGAATGGTTGTTCCGTGTTGTTTTGATAAAGATGCTACCCATAAGATGGGCGATCTGAAAAATCTTCCGTTTAAGGATATTTGGCAAAGCGATAAATACAAACATTTCAGAAGTGAATTAATGACTTCCAGGAAAAATATAGATATCTGCGCTAATTGTAGCGAGGGCACATCCGTTTGGAAAAGTTGATGTGCTTTTATCCTTAAATATGGATGCTGTTCTTTAACTCAAAAAAGAATCAATTAAGAAAATGAGAATCGATTTCGACTTGTGTATTTCGGATATTATAATCTAAGAAGTTTTAGAAATGCTTCTTTTTTTCTTCTCGAAACATCCAGGCAGGTCCCATTTTGCAATTCTATCTGACCACCTTCTCCCTTAATATATTTCTTAATAAAATTGATGTTAATTATATAAGAATGATGTATCCGGAAAAATATAGCAGAAGGTAGAAGTTCTTCAAAATCTTTAAGCGTTTTACTGGCAATAAGTTTCGGTTGATCTTTAAAATAAAGTGTAGTATAATTTCTATTTGCTTCCAAATAAATGATGTCATTTACTTCAAAAAGGAGTAAGGAGTTTTGTGTGGATATCGCTATTTTATTAAAGGAATTTTTCTCAGACAAATTTTGGTTCAACACTTCCAGTTTCTTTTCTGTCTCTGAAAATTGGAGTTTGTTTATTTTCGACACGGCTGCTTTCAACTCATCTATATCTATGGGTTTTAAGAGATAATCAAATGCTGCATACTTAATGGCTTTGATAGCATACTGATCGTAAGCAGTAGTAAAAATCAGATGGAAATGTTTTTCGGGTAATTGTTGCAGCATTTTAAATCCGTCCATCCGGGGCATTTCAATGTCAAGGAAAACAATGTCGGGTTTATGTAAACTTAGAATGGCAAGACCCTCTTCGCCACTTTCGGCTTCACCTACGATTTGTACTTCCGGACAATAATCTTTCAATTTTTGCCGAAGGGCAATTCTTCCTTTTTGTTCATCGTCTATGATTATGGCTGTTAACATTCATCAATTTTTAAATGGATTGTTACTTTTGTTCCGGAGGGTTTGTCTTTATGAAACAAATCAGCAATCTGGACAGAAGCTTTTTCTTCTCTGTTGAAAAGTTTTACCCTGTCATAGCTCATATCTATTCCGTAAGAAGAATATTCCTTCATTTGTTTGTGCATTCCTTCTCTTCCCACTCCGTTATCCTCAATAATATACTCCAGATAAGCACCTTTTTTCTGAGCTTTCACCGATAGCTTACCTCCATCGCCGTATCGGTATCTTAATCCATGAAGAATTGCATTTTCTACAAATGGCTGAATAATCAATGGAGGAATTTGATAATCATCCTGAAGCAGCTCCTCATCTGCCTGAATTTCTGCAGTGAATTTATTGTCATTTCTGAATTGTTCCAATGCGATATATAATTTTAAGGTTTCAAAATCTTTTGAAATGCTCACCGTGTCCTGCTTCGAGCTGTCCAAAATATTTCTGATAAGCTTTGCAAATTTGTTAAGGTAAACAGTCGCGTGGTACTTATCATCACTTTGTATCAACGCATCAATACTGTTCAGGCAATTAAAAATGAAATGAGGATTCATCTGACTTTGAAGAGCTTTCAATTTAGCTTTCGACAATTGTTCATTCATAGACAGAATTTCAAACTGAGTAGAAAGCAAAATAGATTCGGCTTCAATGGATTTTATTTTTACAGCTACCAATGTAGCGATCATACTTAATATTTGCAGATGCCTTGCAGTAAAGAAATTCTTATTGGGGTGCTCACTATCTATTACTCCAATAATTTCGTTATCTGAAATAATGGGAATAGTTATTTCGCTTTCGCGAACCATATCATCTACCCGGTATCTTGAGTCTTTGGAGGTATCACTGATCAATAATGGCTCTTTCGATTGTATTACATGGCCTACTAATCCCTGGCCGGGATAAACTTCGAAGGGTTCTTTTCCAATTCTGTCACGGGTGCCCTTTGGCCCAAATCCGGCTTTTTGGACCATTTTGGTTTTATCGTCATTCCATAAATATATAATGCAATCCACAAATCCAAGTTGCCCGATAAGATTTCTGGCTACATCCCATAATACATCGTCCAATGAATTCTTTCCGATGAGAGAGTTAGAAAAATAATTCAGAATTTGTTCTGATTCTAACTGCATTTGTAATTGTTCTGATTTTAACTGAGTCACTTTTAGTTTTTCTCTTGCAAATGCTTTTATTGATTGAATCCGCCAACGAATCAATAGCGACGTTAAAATGAGGAATAGAAATAAAAGCGAAAAAATGAACCATGGTTTTTGCCAGAATGAATTAATAATGGCATTGGTAGGGTGGATTAAGATTGTTTTATTCAAATTATTAAAACGAAAGATTCCGGTGGGGGTTAAATCCCCGGAATTTAATTTCTCATCTGTATTCTGCTTATAATTCTTAGAATGTGTTTGTAAAAAATAAGCAGAATCGACTTTTCTATTTTCACGGGTAGAAATATTTGCCGGGGAGCGCATTAGTTCAGCCATTTGTGTACTAAGCGGGAATGTGATATCAGAATGATCTTGTGCATATAGTTCACTACATCCAGGAAAAATAAAAATTCCTAAACTGACCAAAACTCTGGTCAAAATTTTCATGAATTTAATGTAGTTGTCCATTCAAATTCCTTTAGGCATATGCATTAGGAAATCCTGTTTCGTGACTGTATAAAAATATGCTTTAATTCAGGAAACATTAGGGTAATATCCGGATAAAAGGAGCTTGTTATTTAAATTCTTTCTGTTCTATTCTGGCAAAAGGCTGATTTAAAGTTCGGTCTCTTTTTCTTTTATTTGCAATAAAACTTCCTGGCGGCGAACTATATTGAGCGGAAGGATTGTTCTAAATATTAACTGGTAAAAGAAACGTTCAGTAACATTCGTTGGTTTAATAAAGGATTTTCAATGAAAATTCTTTTTCTCCAAACCTCACTCAGCATCCTGATTAAACGTTTCATCACCTGATCAAAATACGTATCTAATAATTTCAAAAGTTGGTGTAGTGATTTGTAGTGGGATATTTTTATCCAACAAACAGGATAAACCAGGAATAGTAAATCAATAAATTTTGTTGATGCTTAAACTCTATTTAAACATCATTATAAATACGTTTCTTTGAGAAGTGAAATAATTAAAAAAAATCCATGACAAAAAAGTTTTTTCTATTTGGCCTTCAATTTATTTGCGTTTGTTTTCTTTTTGCCCAAAACGAAATAGGTAAACCAGGATATCAGCAACATGAATTATTCGTCCCTGAGTTTAATCCTCCCATGGGAAATCAATTCCGTTCTGCTAAAGGAGTTCCCGGACCATTATATTGGCAAAACACCGCCAATTACCAGATTCACGCCACTTTAAGCGTAATGGACACTTCTTTAAGCGGTGATGTAACCATTCATTATACGAATAACAGTCCCGATGAATTGGATTATTTATGGCTTCAATTGGATCAGAATATTTTTGAGTCTTCTTCCCGTGCGGCTGCAACATCCACATATCCCGGAGACTATTTCGGAGTCAAAGGACAAAAGGATGGGGGTTATAAAATTAAAGATGTAACGATCACTCAGAACGGGAAAACTGTTGCTGTAAATCCTGTAATAACGGATACAAGAATGCAAATCCGATTGGAGACACCCGTTACACCAAAGGGCGGTAAGATTACCATAAAAATGAGTTATCGTTTTTCAATTCCGGTAGATGGTGCCGGACGATTTGGATTGCAGCAAAAGAAAAGAGGCACCATATATCAAATTGCTCAATGGTACCCACGAATGAGTGTATACGATGAAGTGGAAGGGTGGAATACGTTGCCTTACCTTGGTCAGGGAGAATTTTATTGTGATTATGGCGACTTCGATTATTATATAACAGCCCCGGCAGATTTGATCATTTATGGTTCCGGGGATTTACAGAATCCGAACGAAGTGCTGACGGCAAATGAAATAAAGAAATTAAAAGAAGCTGCAAACAGTGATAAAACGGTAACAATTGTAGGAGCCAATCAGCCGATAAAGCGAGCTGTAAAGCCCGACTCCAAAGGAAACCTTACCTGGCATTTTTCTATGAAGAATACCAGAGACGTCGCATTTGTGGCCGGTAAAGGTTTAATTTGGGATGCCGCAAAAATCAATTTGCCCTCCGGCCGCAAAGCCATGGCCATGTCTTGTTATCCTGTTGAAAGTATGGGAGATACTGCCTGGTCCAGGTCAACAGAATATTTAAAAGCATGCATTGAAATTTATTCAGAAAAATTTTATGAATACCCCTGGAATCATGCGGTAAGCAGCGCTGGTATTACTTCCGGAATGGAATATCCGGGAATCATATTTAATAATTCAAACCTGACAAGAGGCCGTTTGTGGTTTTTAATAGCCCATGAAATCGGACATAATTGGTATCCGATGATTGTAGGGAGTAATGAGCGGAAATACATGTGGCAGGATGAAGGATTAAATACGTATATCAACTATATAGCAACAGAAATTTTTAATCATGGAGAATATCTGAATGATCCGGCATTTCTGACGCCTGCTTTTTTTGCTTCGCAAAATTATGAGCAGTTTATGGACTACAATGATCCTTTGATGATTGTATCTGATGCAATGACTCCGCGTCAACGATTTCAATATTACAGTAAAGCTGCCTACGGACTTAATTTGCTCCGCAATGTGGTAGTGGGAAAAGAGCGCTTCGATTATGCCTTTAGAAAATACACGGAAGATTGGGCATTTAAACATCCGACACCCTACGACTTTTTTCATTCTATCAATAACGGCACAGGAGAGGATCTTAACTGGTTTTGGAAACAATGGTTTTTTACAACCTGGAAATTTGATCAGGCAATTAAATCAGTATCGTACATTGATGATAATCCGGCAAATGGTGTTGTCATTACTATAGAAAATAAAGAGAAATTAATTTTCCCGATTATAGTGAAAATTATTCAGGTTAACGGTAAAGAGGAAACGATCAAACTACCGGTTGAGGTGTGGCAGAGGGGTAATACCTGGTCCTTTAAATATCCATCCGTCAGCAAATTAGAAAAAGTGATTCTGGATCCGGATCGCCTGCTTCCGGATAGAGACAGAAAAAATAATGAATGGAATGATCGATAGACAACAGACTTTGTAGTGGAATAAAAAGCAGTATTCTATTTTAAAAATCCGGAACTTTAAAAAATAATCATTACACGCATTCTCAATCGTATTCAAACAATAAAAGAAGAGCATGAAAAAAATCTTTCTCCTTGCATTTCTATTTACTTCGCACTTTGCAGATGCGCAGAAAAACAATTTGGCACAAATCATTAACGCCTCTGCAGATAAAATAGAGCAAAAAGTAATTGACTGGCGACATGATTTTCATCAGCATCCTGAATTAGGAAATCGGGAATTTCGTACTGCGGATATCATTGCTAAACATTTGGAATCCCTGGGTATAGAGGTGCAAACAAAAGTTGGAGTGACTGGTGTTGTTGGAGTTTTAAAAGGAGCAAAACCAGGTCCTGTCATAGCGCTGAGAGCAGATATGGATGCCCTTCCTGTGACAGAAAACAATGATCTTCCTTTTAAATCAACATTGACCACTATGTACAATGGGAAAGAAACAGGGGTCATGCATGCTTGCGGTCATGATGCACATGTGGCGATATTAATGGGTGTAGCGGAAATATTGTCGGGCATGAGAAAGGATTTAAAAGGATCTGTAAAATTTATTTTTCAACCGGCAGAAGAAGGAGCTCCCAAAGGAGAAGAGGGTGGTGCAGAGTTAATGGTGAAAGAGGGAGTGCTGGAAAATCCAAAAGTGGATGTAATCTTTGGGCTGCACATGGGGGCTCAACTTGAAACCGGCAAAATCTCTTATCGCCCCGGAGGAACTATGGCCGGAGCTACTGATTTTAAAATAACCGTGAAAGGAAAACCATCTCATGGAGCATATCCCTGGTTGTCTGTGGATCCCATCGTGGTTTCTGCTCAAATTATTAATGCTCTTCAAACGATCGTTAGCAGGAATGTAAACCTTACCGAAAATGCGGCAGTTGTAACCATCGGATCGATTAATGGAGGCAATCGTTCAAATATTATTTCGGAGAATGTAGAAATGGCGGGCACCATCAGAACATTGAGTCCATCGGATGAGAAATATGTATTTGAAAGAGTGCGTCAGGTGGCAGAAAAAACAGCGGAGGCAGCAGGTGCAAGCACTTTGGTAGAATTGCCCTATTCCCAAAGTTATCCTGTTACAAACAATGATGTAGCTCTTACAAATGCTATGTTGCCTTCATTGCAAAAAGCTGCCGGCGCAGAAAATGTTTTGTTGGTGCCTGCGGTAACGGGAGCGGAGGATTTTTCTTTCTTTCAACAAAAAGTTCCGGGATTGTTTGTTTTTATCGGAGGACTTCCTAAAGGCAAAGATTCCAAAACTTCCGGACCACATCATACCCCGGAATTCATGCTGGATGATCGTTCTTTTAAAACAGGAGTTAAGGCGTTTTGTTTTATGGTATTCGATTATATGGATAAACATCAAAAATGATTTTTGCTTTATTGGAAAAAGCATGATCAGATGATCACCAGATTACTTCTTCTAAGTATAAAAATTTAATGCAGTTTTCAATTGATAATTGCATTTTAAAAAGTCCTGTTTTTTCTCTTTTATTTTAATTTTTAATCCGCAAGTTTATCTGAATAAGCAACTTGCATATCTTTATTTAAAACCTATTTTTGAAAAATGAATAATTTCAATGTACACCTCAAGCAAATTTTTTTACTTGCGATCATCATTTTTATTGGGGTGCTATTATTGACACATTTTTATTTGTTTTTGCCCGCGATATTAGGAGCGATTACGTTGTATATTCTTAGTCGGGGCAGTTTTTTTTATTTGGTAGAAAAGAAGAAATGGAGTCCCGCCTGGACTTCCCTTTTATTTATTTTGGGCTTTACGATAATTATTATTTTACCGGTGTATCTGGCGGTGGTTTTATTGCTGCCAAAACTCGTGGGTATTTTTAATAATCCCGTTCAGATAATGGTTGCAATCAAAACATTTGCCTTTAAAATTCAAGATACTATTGGCATTGAATTTTACAATGGAGAGAATGTAAAAGAAGCACTGCAAAGGGTTGCCGCCCAATTGCCTTCATTCTTAACAGGCACAGCAAATTTTTTAACCAATCTGCTGTTGATGTTTTTTGTTTTGTATTATATGCTGATCCATGGCAAAAGAATGGAGAATTATCTGAATGATTTGCTTCCGCTGAAAGAAGGTAACCGGGAAATTTTGCGCCATGAAACTAATCTGATGATTCGGGCAAATGGTATTGGTATTCCTTTATTGGCAGTTGTTCAGGGATTCGTGGGTTTTGTAGGATATTTCCTTTTCGGGATTGAAGAATACGGTGTTTGGGGTTTCCTTACGGGGGTTGCTTCGTTAATTCCAATCGTAGGAACAGGTTTAATATGGGTGCCTCTAACTGTTTATTTATTTGCAACCGGACACAACATTCAGGGTGTTGGACTGGCTGCTTATTCACTCGTCATTTTGACGAATATTGACTACGTGGCGCGTATTACAATTCTTCGAAAAATTGGAGATGTACATCCTTTAATTACTATTCTGGGTGTAATCGTCGGATTGAGTATGTTTGGATTTCTGGGATTGGTATTTGGTCCTCTATTGATCAGTTACTTTATCATTCTCATAAAGATTTACCGGAATGAATTTACCAAAGAACCTGTAGTCGTAGATGTTTCCGGAGAAACGCCCCGTTAATAATCCGTGTTTTTGAAAGATTTTTTATTTTGATGTTTGAATTATTTCTCACAATAATTCGTTTAAATCTTACAGGTGTTCCCGGACAAAAGGTTTATTTTGTAAATTGCCACCTCATCACTTATTTTTCCCTATGATTAAGATTTTTTCTGGTTTTTTAAGTAGTATTTTATTGCTTTCAATCACCTTATCCGCACAGCCAAAATATGAATTTAGAGGCGTTTGGATTGCTACAGTGAGTAATATCGATTTTCCTTCTTCGAAAACCATGAGTACGGATGCTCAAAAAGCGGAGTTTATTAAAATATTGGACATGCATCAACGGAATGGAATGAACGCCATCGTGATGCAGATCCGCCCGGCAACAGATGCTTTTTATCCTTCTCAATTAGAACCATGGAGCGAATTTTTAACCGGAACTCAAGGGAAACCTCCTCATCCATATTATGATCCGTTAGAGTTTATGATTGAAGAAACTCATAAGCGTGGAATGGAGTTTCATGCCTGGATGAATCCTTACAGAGCGGTATTCAATATTGGAAAATCTTCTATTTCTCCAACCCATATTACCAAATTGCATCCCGAGTGGTTTGTAGATTATGGAGGGAAAAGATATTTTGATCCGGGAAATAAAGAAGCTCAAACATTTGTAGAAAGTGTTGTTCGGGATGTGGTCAGCAGATATGCGGTAGACGCGATTCATTTTGATGATTATTTTTATCCTTATCGGATTGCCGGAGTCGAGTTTCCTGATTGGAAATCTTTCCAGAAATATGGGAAAGGCATGACCAAAGATGAGTGGCGCAGAAGCAATGTGGATTCTATTATTGTCAAGTTAAGTAAAGTGATAAAAGAAGAAAATCCTTATTGCAAATTTGGCATCAGTCCATTTGGTGTATGGCGAAATAAAGATAAAGATCCAAGAGGAAGTAATACGAAAGCAGGTCAAACAAACTATGATGATTTGTATGCGGATATTTTACTTTGGTTGGAAAAGGAGTGGATAGATTATGTAGTTCCTCAATTATATTGGGAGTTCGGTCATAGATTGGTAGGGTTTGAAATACTGAGTAAGTGGTGGGCAGAGAATACCTTCGGCAGACAAATGTATATCGGACAGGGTATTTACCGATCGTTGGAACCTAAATCCTATGCATGGCATAAAAAGAATGAACTTCCGGATCAGATAAAGCGCATCCGCGAATTTCCTGAAATTCAGGGCAGTGTTTACTTTAGCAGCAAAAGTTTCGTAACAAATCCAAATGGCTGGAGTGATTCTTTGAGAAATAATTATTATAAATATCCAGCGATAGCGCCGCCAATGGCATGGATTGATAACGAAAAGCCAGGCCGGCCGATCCTTTCTTATGATAGTTCGAAAGCATCTTTCTTTACAAATACGATCGATCTTTATTTAAGACAAAATGAGGTAAATAGTAAGATTAACCGTTTTGTAATTTATAGTTTTGATGATTTGAGTTCCATGGATTTTAATAATCCAAGAAACATTAAAGAAATCATCATTGCCGGAAATAATTTTTATTCCTTTGATCTTAAATCAATTCCTGCTTCACAGAAGCAATTGGTTTTGAGCATTACCAATCTTACTTTCACAAATAATGAAGGATTACCTTCCCGGTATATTTATTTAGAGAGAAAAGGAAGTGGTTGGCAGATCGTAAGTCAGCCCGGAAATAAATAAACAAAGAATGATCGAAACGAATCGTTCATAAAGAATTCTCTTTTAGAGAAACTAAAAACAAAAAAGGAAACTTTTATTAACCACTAGGTTTTTAAAAGTTTCTTTTTTTTATGCGTTTCATTTAATAAACAGAATCTTTAGGAATGTTTTTTCTATGAATTTATAGTAAATCCTTTACTCTTTGGATTACTAATTCAAGATTTGATGCATCCTGACCACCTGCGGTTGCAAGAGTTTTTTGACCTCCTCCGCCTCCTTTAATTAGCGGCGCTATGTGCTCCTTAATAATCTTTGGAGCTTCCAGGTTTTTTGATGCACTAACGGATTCATCCAGAAGTATAGATACCGCAGCTTTGCCATCAATATTAGCTGCCAATACCATGACCAGATTATTTATTTCATCTTTTAGCATCAGGCTTAATTTCCTTAGAGCATCTGCACCGGAAACATCTACCACTTCACCAATAAAATGGACACCATCAATAATTTGTATTTTTTTATGCAGGGAATCCTTAATCACGACCAATTCTTTTGCAGCCGCTTTTTCCAATT
>JBDSBN010000163.1:0-4043 GCA_039921585.1 Ginsengibacter sp.
GATCTCTTGCTCAACAAGGTCAGTCAACAATTATTAAGTTGGATGATGGTCAGTTAGCCTATAAGGGAGATGCGCGCAATGCGGCATCAAAAGAAGTTCAATATAATACTGTAACTACACCACGCGGAGGACAATATCAATTAGTATTAGCTGATGGTACTAAAGTGTGGCTGAATGCAGCTTCATCGATTCGGTTCCCGGCCGCTTTTACAGGTAAGGAAAGAAATGTAGAAATAACGGGGGAGGTTTATTTTGAAGTGGCAGATAATGCAGTGAAGCCATTTATTGTAAAATCAAATGCGGTGGAAATAAAAGTTCTGGGAACCAGTTTTAACGTGAATGCTTATGAGGATGAAAACGCAATGAAAACCACGTTGCTGGAGGGTTCTGTAGAGGTTTTAATGGATAAGGAGAGAAGCTTTTTGAAGCCCGGAGAGCAGGCAGTAGTTTCACATAAGAGTGAGAATATCCGTGTAAATAAAAATGCAAATTTAGAAGAGGTGATTGCCTGGAAGAACGGCCTTTTCTATTTTGATGAAGACAATGTTGAAACTATAATGAAAAAGATTTCCAAGTGGTATGATGTGGAAGTTGTTTTTGATGGAGGGATTTCTTTGAGAAAATTTAATGGTCAATTAAAAAGGGAGGCAAATATTTCTCACGTTATAGATATTCTTGAAGAGGGTGGTGTTAGTATTAAAATAATTGGTAAAAAAGTAATAGTAAAAAATAAATAAATAATAGTGCAGAAAAAAAACCGGGAGTATTGCGCACTCCCGGCAGATTTAAGTTTCTGCATAGAAATCACTTAGACAACTATTAATCACTTAAATAAAAACAAAGGTATGAAACTTAAAGTTTTTTTTAAAGGCTATTGCCATAAGGGGGGCAACGCCATTAAAATATTGCGAATAATGAAAATGACTGTTTTTCTAATGATCGCCTTCTGTTTGCGGATTAGCGCAGAAGGCTACAGCCAGAATATAACTATTTCTGAGAAGAATGCGCCTTTACACAAAGTTTTTAAGGAAATAGAAAAACAAAGTGGCTATGTTTTTTGGTATGAATCCAACTTAATTGCACGAAATTCAAAAGTTAATATTTCAGTTAGAAATGCTGATCTGAAAGAAGTTCTGGAACTATGTTTGGCCGACCAGACTGTAACCTGGTCCATATTGAGGGAAACGATTGTGTTGAAGAAAAAAAAGGCACAACAATTAAAAACTGAAGTTGATTTCGTAGAACTATCAGTGCCTCGAGTTACGGTAAAAGGGAAAGTTACAAATGAAGTTGGTGCAGCTATTTCCGGAGTAACGGTGATGGTTAAGGGAGATAGTAAAGGAACTCAAACTGATAGTGAAGGCAATTATACTTTAATAGATATTCCTGATAATTCTATACTTGTGTTTACTGCAATTGGATTTGATAAAAGGGAAATTCCAGTGGGCAATAAAAGTGTCATAAATGTAATTTTGAAAATCAAAATGGAAAGTTTGGAGGAAACAGTGATCGTAAGTACTGGATACCAAACCCTTTCCAAAGAGAGAACTACAGGTTCTTACTCTATGATTAACACCCAGAAAATTGAAAATAAATTACAACCCTCACTTCTTTCAGTTATTGAGGGCCAGGCGGCTGGTGTGGTTTTGACAAAAAATCAAAATATAGAGATTCGTGGTGTATCTACCATTACAGGCGTCAAGTCACCGTTGATTGTTGTGGATGGTTACCCCCTTATTGGTGATGGAACAGGTTTAGAGACCATCAATCCTAATAATGTTGAATCAATTACTGTTCTGAAGGATGCGGTAGCTGCTTCAATTTACGGAGCAAGGGCATCCAATGGTGTTATCGTTGTAACAACAAAAAAAGCAGTAAGAGGGGATCATAAGATAGCATATAAAGGCACGAAGGGAGTCACATTAAAGCCAGAATTAAGTAAACTTAATATTGCAAAAACAAATGATTACATGGATGCGGAGCTTGATTTATACAATCAGGATCCGAATTCTTTATTTAGCAGATATAATTCTTACTTTAGACTTTCTGACTATCAATATTTGCTGATGGCCAAAGACAGAGGAATCATATCTGCAGAGGCTGCAGATGCTCAAATAGCTGCCTTAAGAAATAATAACGCTTTACAAGAAATTCAAGATAAGTTAATTAGAAGCAGGCAGTCACAACAACATAACCTGAATATTTCAGGAGGCACCGAGAAAAGTTTGTTTAATGGAGATGTTCGCTACATAGCAGAAGAAGGAAATCTGATAGAAAATAAGAACTCTCTTTTTACAGCTGATCTGAAAAATATCTGGACTCCAAAAGATTGGATTTCTTTGAGGCTTTTGTCAAATGTCAATTACTCCAATACAAATAGTACTTCTGAGTCGTATAGTACTTTAACATCATTCAACTCCTCCAGTAGAATATTGCCCTATACAAAGCTTTACGATGAAGATGGTAATCCTTCATTATTAGAACCTGTGGGACAAAGACGATTGGATATCTATAATTCCTATCCGGGGATGAAACCAATTACCTACCATCCTGAAAGTGATCTTCAATTAGCCGGTGGGAATTCTCAGAATTTGCAAATTCGACTCGGCGGTGATATTTCGATTAAATTTTCTAAATCATTTAGTGGAAGTTTTGGAGGATCATGGATTAACGGAGCTACTACAAACAGAACTATTTTAGATGCCAATTCATTTAATATGCGAACAGCTTATAATGATGGTACTTCATCCTCCAATTCAGTGAAACATTATATTCCTGAAGGTGGAAAGATAGATGAAAACCGGAAAACCATTCAGTCATGGGTAGTCCGTTCACAACTGAATTATAATCAATCTTTCAATGGAAGCGATCATAGGGTAACAGCTATGATAGGTAACGAAATAAGCAGAGATACCTATGAACAGGTCAATATGCCAACCAGGTTAGGATATAACAAAATTTCCGCATCATATAACTCAGGATTTAATCCATATGAGTATAATAATAATACAGGAAATGTCAGAGGAGATTATTTATTTAGTGGATCAAATCATGCAAATTTGGGTGGCATTTCATATGGTTCAAATTATGGAGTTAGGGATAATCGGTTTGTTTCTCAATACGGTAATGCCTCTTATGAGTTCAAAAATAAATATATAATTTCTGGTAGTGCCCGCATGGATTTAACGAATTTCTTTGGTACAGATGAGAAGTACAGATATAAACCAACATGGTCGGTGGGAGGAAAATATAAAATTTCAGAAGAACTTTTCTTTTCTGATTTGAAACATGTAATCAACCGGTTAGATCTTAGAGGGTCTTTCGGGGTTAATGGTAATATTTCATTAAACTATACACCTTATTTGATTTTAGCTGTTGGAACACAAAACACAACTACAGGCGGGATTTCATACTCAATATCATCCTACCCCAATAACCAATTACGGTGGGAAAGAACTAAAATTGTGAATTTGGGAGTAGACATGGCTATGTTTAATAGCAAGTTGAATTTATCTGTTGACTACTATCAAAAGAAGAGTACAGATTTAATTGCCAATGATGCCATTGATCAGACCAGAGGGGTTTCTTCATTGCCTCAAAATGTCGGTGCGCTGACCAATAAAGGACTTGAAATTTCTCTTAGCGGTTCTATTATTAATTCAAAGGATTTTAGGTGGAATTCTAATTTAGTTACGAGTTATAATACAAGTAACGTTGATTACTATAAAATAGTCAGGAGTTATTTTGGAAGTTATGCAACAGCGGGTCCAATTTTAGTAGAGGGCTATCCGATGGATGGTTTCTGGGGTGCTAAGTTTGCAGGACTAAATAATAAGGGAGGTGCGCTTTACTATAATAAAAAAGGAGAAAAAGTAGAAGGCGGAAGTTTGAATGCTGAAGATGCTCAATATTTTGGAACGCTAAGGCCAAAGGTAGATATGAGCTTGACGAATACTTTCCGATATAGAAACTTTGAAGGTTCGTTTATGTTTATTGGAAAATTTGGAGCAAAATATAGGAAAGATAATTTCTCAGGATCAAAC